>JAUSEJ010000740.1 GCA_030650265.1 Dehalococcoidia bacterium
AGCGGCTTCAAGACCTCAATGATCGATACCAGTACCGCTAGTTTGGTTGCCCAGGCAGTGGTGAAACAGTGGGAGAAGATAGGCGTTCAGGCCGACATCTCGATTGCTGATTACGGGACGGTTCTAAAGCCGATGTTCACCCCCAAAGTGACACAGAACGTCTGGAACAAGGCTGCCATCCTGTCTACCGGCGGCACTCTTTGGGGCTTTGCTAAGTGGGTGGGAATGTTCCAGACCAAAGAAGATCGATCCTACAGCAACCCTAAGGTTGACGAGTTTATTCTTCAGGCTGCACAAACGACGGACCCTGCCAAGAAGAAAAAGGCCATGCAGGACGCTGTTGTGACGGGCAGAAACGACTATCCGTATTTGTTCCTTGTGGACTTGAAGTCAGTTTTTGTCGTCGGTTCAAAGATCGGCGATCTGAAATTAATTCCGGACATGGGGATGGAATGGGGACCCATGTTCGAAACGATAACGCACGGGAAGTAAGAGATCAAAGTGCGAGGCTCGGGCGTCAGCGGATTGTGTTGACGGATAGGCGAACACGTCATGATAAAACTATCCAATTATCCTCAGCCGCTGACGCTCAGTTTTCAAAGTCAACTTATTTCTGGTGGCGTCAATCTCTCGAGTCGGCAAACCAACTTACTGCCGTTTCGTGAGGGCTTCGCCTTGTCCAATAGTATGTCAACTGATTAGAAATATACTGTTATTTTGAGGAGCGAGGACGGCGATGGCGGTGTGGTGGGGAGCGACGAATCCTTCTTTGAAGGACGGCCCCTCCCAGTTCTGTGTAATCGTATGGGAGGCGAAAGTGGCCCGGCCACTCCTAAGTTGCCATAACTCAAGAAGTAATCATCGGCAGGAGGCATACAATGCCGCGAGCGCTAGAAGGCGTTAGGGTTTTGGAAACGGGCACGCTTGTCGCCGGACCCGTGGTCGGGACCCTCCTCGGCGATATGGGCGCCGAGATCGTCAAGGTCGAGGAGGCCGCGTTTGGCGATACTATACGCCGGTCTTACCCGCCGCTCATCGACGACATCAGCGGCTACTTTCTGATCATGGCTCGAAACAAGAAGTCCTGTACCCTCAACCTCCGGATGCCAAAAGGGCAGGAGATATTCAAGGAACTGGTCAAGGTCTGTGACATCGTCACCGAAAATTTCACGCCGGGAACGATGGATGACTGGGGTCTTGGTTACGAGGAACTCCGGAAGGTTAATCCCGGCATTATCATGCTGTCCAATTCCATATATGGCGGCACAGGCCCCTACTCCAAGCGACCGGGACTTGATTGGATAGCACAGGCGCATTCCGGAATTATGAGTGTGACCGGAGACATAGATGGGCCGGCGACCATGGCCGGCCCGGCGGTGAGCGACTACATTGGCGGGTTAATGGCCGTGTACGGCGTCCTTAGCGCCCTCCACTACAAAAACAGGACCGGCTTAGGACAGTGGGTAGATAACTCCATGTTCGAGTCGTCGGCCTTTACCATGGCCTGGAGGGTGCCACACTTCACCCGGCTGGGCATTGTCGCCGGGCGAAAAGGAGCCCGGGGCGCCGGACCTCTAACGCGAAGCTTCCCCACGAAGGACGGGGATGTGTTCGTCGTCGCCACCCCTGCCAGACGGAAAGAGCTTTTGGAGGCGATGGGCCGGGAGGACCTACTGGCCGACCCACGGTTCCAGGGTGACCGATATACAGTTCTTGGTCCGGAAGCCACTGCAGAATTAGAGCGACTGGTTGAGGAATGGTGTGCGAGCAAGACGCGGGAGGAGATAGTCGAGGTTCTGCTAGCGCGAGACGTGCCCGGGGCGCCGGTAAAGAACGTAGCCGAACTGATGAGCGACTACCAGTTTATCGCCAGAGGGGCGTTGGTAGAGATCGACCATCCTGGCGTGGGACGGGTCCAGTTTCAGGGTCCGGTTCCCCAGTTGTCTCTTACACCGGCCAGGGTGGAGTCTCCCGCCCCGTCTCTCGGCCAGCACAACGACTATGTCTATCGTGAGATTCTGCGTCTGACTCAAGAGCAGGTTGACCAAATGCGAGCAGACGGCGTTATTTAGTTGGCTGTCAGTCCTTTCACCGGAAGGGCAGAATTGCACTACTGTCAGGTATCGTTGTTATGCAATTGCAGCACGAAAGAGGAAGACCAACGTGAACGTAAGCTCTATGATCTTGAATGAGATTGCCGAAGCCGTCAATCGCGAGAACTATGAGAGGACGAAGGCATTTTACGAGCAGGTTCTAGGCCTGGACCTGGCGGGTGACCATGTCATCGTAAAGGACACACCCGGCGAAGCCCTGATGGCTACCTACCTTGTGGGACCCGTGGCCGTCAACGTGATGGCTCCCACTGGGACTATCGCCGTGACCTTGCTCAGATCTTTGGAGAAGCAGGGCGAAGGGCTGCACCACATTTGCTGGTGTATTGGCCGCCGAGACTACTGGTCAACACTCAAGAGGTTCGGCAAGTTTGGCATCCGCCTGGTCGACCCGACTGGCGGAGCCGCCGCGAAGGCGAGCGAAAGATATACTGCTATCTATAGCGATCCTCGCGTCACCCACGGCGTTGTTCACGAGGTCGTGGTTGGCGTCGTCGGGCCGGGTCGGGTAGGCCCGAATGACCCCGTTCTTCAGTTCGATAGGCCGATAAAGAAGAACACGCCAACGAAGACGAATGCCATATACGTCAACGAGATCGATATGGCCCTTAGCAGAGAGAAGTTCGAGACAGCGAAGAAGTTCTACGAGGAGGCTGTGGGTCTGCAGTGTGTGTACGAGGGAGTAGTCTACAAAGGCACGGCGGCTGAATCCCTAATGGCTGCCTATCCTATCGGCCATGTGAGCATAAACTTACTCACGCCCACCGGGCCCAATTCAGCTATTTTGAACAGGTCGCTGGCGAAGCGTACGAGGGGGCTGCATCATACTGGATTCTACGTGGACTCGAGCGACATGAAGGGAATTGCCGAAAGGTGCAAGGAGCAGGGCATCCGCGTGGTAGGACCCACAGGTGATGAAAGGTGGGATACCCACTTCTACACCGATCCCCGGACGATGCCTAACCGGATCATGCACATGATCTCTTGCGTACCTTCGCCCAAGCGCTCCTAGCGACAGGTGGGCGCAAAACAGACTATGCTCGTATGGGGCAACTTCGAGACTGCAAGGAGAAGTTAGATGGCAGACCAGGGTGTGAAGCTATTTGGTCCAAGCGGACTCCACTACAGCGAACTGCACAAGCCGGTCGAAACAGGACGCGATGCACAACAGGAAGGGCCAGTCGTCGCCGTCGATACCTACGAGGATGGCAAGATCTATGTCATCACGCTAAACCGTCCCCATCGCATGAATTCTATCGGCGGTGGCTTGCCGCAGGCGCTCACCGATGCCTTTGCCGAGTTCCGCGATGACCGCAAAGCAAGGGTGGCTATCCTCACGGGTCGCGGC
>JAUSEJ010000139.1 GCA_030650265.1 Dehalococcoidia bacterium
GTCAATGGCAACCTCCCGAATAAGGGGGTGGACAATACTATAGCCGACCTCGGCCCCGTCAATCCTTTCAGCCACCAAGCAATGTGCTTCTAGACTGCGCAGGGACCGGAAAAGTGCCTTGTCACTCTGCCCGCTCTCCGTCCTCAGATAAGAGTAGGTGGCAATGTGACCCGAAATTGCGATAATATCGAGGACAATCCGGTCCGATGCTGACAAGTGTTCCAGATGTCCCAAGATGAGATCTCGAAGAAGAGGTGGTACAGGCCCTGTTCTTGCAGCCTCAATTGCCCATATGTCTTTTTCTGCATGGGGTCGGAGGAAATAGCCCGCGTCGATGAGGCCGGCGACCAGACTTTCGATATAGAGAGGATATCCACCAGTGCGGGCGTACAGAGTTTCGATGAGTTCGTTCGATGCCTTTCCGGCCAGTAATCCCTGAACCATGTCCCTAACCGCGTCCATTCGAAGGCGCGGGATATACACCTCATCGACCAGCCTGTCTTGTTTGAGCGAGACTAACAGGTCACGAAGAATGCTAGATCCATTCAACCCGTCAGGGGTATAGCATGAGAGCAATAGTACCCTAGCCTGGGATTGGCTCTGCGCGAGGTAATGCAACAACTCGAGCGTAGCGTCGTCGGCCCAGTGTATGTCGTCGATGTATAGAGCAACCGGTTGCTCCTGTGACAATCGTTCGACAAGGCGTGACAATGCCGAAAACAGCCTTGTCTTTGCCAAAGCAGGGTCATCCGACCCGTCTGAGTGGATTGGTGGGAGACATTCTATGCCGCCAAATAGCCGCCCGAGGTCTGGCAGGTCGCCCAAAAGCCGTTTCAGAAGAACCGGGTCAAGGTTTCGCAACTGAGGGTCGAATGCTTCGAGAATTGGCGCATAAGCCAGGCCTGTCCTGAGCGAAAAAGCGCGCCCTTCCAACACGGTGAAGCCGCGCTGTCTAGCCAACGCGAGAGCCTCTTGCGCCAGGCGCGTCTTGCCGACACCGTGTTCGCCGACCAGGAAGACGGCGCGACCATTGCTATCGGCTGCAAAGCTTAGTGCGGCGCTTAGCCGTTCTAGCTCGGCCTCACGGCCGACAAATTGGGATATCATTCTCGAGCCGCCGAGCCTTCGGAATGCTTCAGTCAACCTGCCGTCTCCAAGTCCCTTGTCCATGCCCAATCACCTTCCGGGCTGACACGATCTCTTTGGCGTTCACCAAAGCAGGAATTCTCCGATGGCGGCCATTATACTGTATTCTTGAGCGGCAATCTAGTGTACTGTCCCAGTAATAGCTATACATCTAGCTAGCTTCCCCAGAATCT
>JAUSEJ010000140.1 GCA_030650265.1 Dehalococcoidia bacterium
GAGAATCCTCGAGACTCTGAGCGCCATCGTCCACGCCGTAGAGAATATGAGAGTGGATATCGATCAATTTTGCTCTCTTCTGACCCAAATACCAGAGGTAGTATAGTCAGAGCACCAGGGGATGTCAAGGAAAAAGAGGCCCTCTAAGTACTGTGACGTCCGTCTTGAGGAAGTACCGGCCCGAAGCATTTCTCGACACATGCAGAAACCTCTTCGACCGTTATCTTCGCCATGCACTCATGATCGCGATCACAGTTTCGTTTCCCACATGGGTAGCAAACGGGACGATGCTGGATCACCACTGAGCTGTCGGCGTAAGGACGCCATACGGAGGCGTCGTTCTCACCGCTGAAGATGGCCACGGTCGGGAGACCGATAGCTGCGGCGATGTGAGCGGGACCGGAGTCGTTGCCCACGAATAGGCGGCAGTGGGCGAGGACGGCGGCCATCTGCCTGATGCTGAGCCTGCCAGCAGCAACGATTAGTCTGGCGTAGCAAAGGTTCTGCATGCGACCTATCAGTTCCACGTCATCGGGGCCCCCCACCACGAGAATTCTCGCCCCCCATTTGGTGGCAAGGACATCTGCCAGCGCCGCGTATTTCTCTTCTCCCCAAAGTTTGGAGGGGTAGCCGGCGCCGATGTGGAAAGCGATCAGTGGAGGAACGGGGTCTTCGGCCAACGGTTCACCGCCAAGATTGGCTCGGAGAAAGTCCATTGCTGCCACGAGGTCTTCCTCGAACACGAACATCTCCGGCTTGAGGTGATTGGCGTACGGGCCAAAACCGGCTAAAGCCTCGACGTCCAAAGCTGGCGGAAGGGAGGCGGAGGCTTTAGCCGGAGCTTCGGGTGGACAGTTCCAGGCGAGGCGGACGCGATTGTCCGTTGCCATGGGCATGACGGGCAGGGAATCTGCGAGCGACTCCCCTACCGGTCTTGCCGCGGCAACAAGTGCCATGTTCTGCTCGACTGTATGGGCGCGCCAATTGTACTCGACCTGTCGGGTGAGAAAGAAGCCGCCGCCATAAATGCTATAGCCTACCCTAACCGGTATCCTGGCCAACCACAAACACAAATTCTCTTGAAGGAAGGACTTGAAATTGACGGACAAGTCGAATCGTCCCCGGCGAAGCAACTTCACCAGGGCCAGTAGTTCGGAAAGGCGGTGGTAGGCGGCGTTCTGGCGGTCCCACCAACTCGGGCGGAAAACCAGTATCTCATCGAGATAGGGGCAGGCTGCCAGTACGTCCTTGCTCCAGGGACCGGCAAGAACGGCGATCTTGGCCGCCGGATAATTGGCTCGCAGGAAGCGCAGGACGGGCGTGATCATCAGGAGGTCGCCTATATGACCGAAGTTGACGAGAAGGATTCTTCGTGGATCATGCGGCCACCTGCGTCGATCTGGCAACCGCGTTACGGCAGCCACGAGCGAGCCAAGGCCATCCACAACCGTGAAAAGGGCCACCAGGTGTGGTTTGACAAATCCGTAGCGTCGCTTGCGCACCATTGCCCCGGTATTCCTCCGGCGTAATTCTACTTTCGGTCCTTCTTCCTGTCAAACTCGGTTGACACGAGGGCCTGCCTTTTCTATACTAAAGTAGTGCTACTTCGGGAACAACTGCTTTATATTGAGGAGAAGAAATTGGAGAAGCCAGAGCAAGGTAAGGGTCCGGTCGAGAACAGGTGTCTGAACTGCGGCGCAACAAGCGCTAGCCGCCCCCTCGTTCATCTCGAAGTCAGAGGCGACGAGCAATGTGTTTGCGTGCGCTGTTTGCCGATGCTAATCCACGGCGGCGAATAGGACGTAAAAACACAAAGGCACAAAGGCACTAAGAAACAAGATCCTAGTGTCTTCGTGTCTTTGTGTTTCCAGAAACCCCGCCGCCTCGTCAACGCGTCTTGAGATAACCGGCGAAGATGATGGCCATGCCGACCAGTTCGGCGACGAACAGGTATTCCGGTCTTCCGGCTTTGGCCACGGTCCCACCGGCGGCAACAACCATGGCCCCGACAGCGATGAGAATGTTCCCCAGCGCCCGCGACCCCATTGTCTTCTTAGACCGGTAATAGGCAGCGCTGTAGATGGCGCCGCCGATGAGGGCCACCGTGCCGTAGACATTGAAAGGTATGGTAAATAGCCTGATGTTCTTAGGCATGGCTTCGTTGAGGGGCATTTGGCCGGCGTTGATTAGGGCGAAGTCTCCGATATTGATGGGGGCGGAGGAAATGGAATAGGCGGCCACGACTGACGAGATGCCAAGAATTGCCAGTGTCAGATGAGCCACCCATCTCGGGGCCAGGAGATAAACGGTTCCCTGTCCAAGGTAGGCTGCTCCAAAGAAGGCGCCGAAGGTCCACCAGAGCTCATAAGGCAGGAGACTCCAGCCACCAATAGCGGCGACCAACTCACAGCCGGTGCCAATGCCAAACATGATCAGGGCAAGTCCCCATACCAACTGGTAAGGTTTGCGCCGGGAGGCGTACTGCCGCAACACAAGAATAGCAAAGATAATAGTGACCGAAGTCGACAGGAGAGACAGCACTATGTTCATCGATTTCTCCATATTTCAGCCCGAGTGTATATCACGGGAAAACGTTGTCGGGAATGGACTGGCGCGTTTGTGAGAGGGCGGCTTCTTTCACCCCCCACTGCACTATACTGGCAGCCCACGAAAGTCCGGCGCCAAAAGCCACCATGGCCACCATGTTGCCATCTTTAAGCATACCCCTCTCAACGGCGTCGCATAGCGCAATGGGAATCGAGGCCGACGAGGTGTTTCCGTAAACATCCAGGTTTACCAGCACCTTCTCCATCGGAATGTTGAGTGTTTTGACGGCAGCGCGAATAATGCGATCGTTTGCCTGGTGGAAAACGAACAGGTCCACGTCTTCCAGCTCTAGCCCCTTGTCCTTGACCAGTGATTTGGTAACGTCACAGACAACCTTGACCGCAAACCTGTAAACCTCGCGTCCATTCATCTCCAAGTAGGGGCGTTCCTTCTTCGGCCTGGCACCAGCGGCGCCAAAGAAACTGTGAGCGAACACGTGCACCGCTCCTGAGCCATCGCTTCCCATCACGAAACTCAGCGGACCGCTTGGAACATCACTGGCCTGAAGAACCACGGCGCCGGCGCCATCGCCAAACAGAATGCAGGTATTGCGATCGGTCCAGTCTAGCACCCGCGAGTAAACGTCCGAACCGATGATCAGCACGTTGCGATATACGCCCGAGGCGATGAATTGACTGCCGGTGGCAAGGGCGCAGAGAAAGCCGCTGCAAGCAGCATTCACATCAAAGGCGCCGGCCCGGTTGGCGCCAATAGCGTGCTGCACAAGGGAGGCGCAGGCGGGGAAGACCATATCGCCCGTAGAAGTCGATACGATTATCAAGTCCAGGTCGTTGGGGAGAACCTCGGCCATCTCGAGGGCCAATAGCGCTGCCTCCGTCGCCATTGTGGAGGAGGATTCATCCTCGGCAGCGATTCGTCGCTCACCTATGCCGGTGCGGCTTCGAATCCAATCATCGGATGTGCTGATCATCTTCTCTAGATCATGGTTTGTCATGATCCTCTCCGGAAGGTATTTACCCCATCCGGTGATTCGGGCATAGGTGCGCAAGTCCTGCTCCTTTCAGCCGCCAACTCAGGATACTGGCGTTAGCTCCATTAATACCTGGCCCGTCTGAACCAACTCGCCACTCCTGGCGTGAATACGAACTACCTTACCCGACCACTCGGCCCTGATTTCGTTGAATACCTTCATGGCCTCGACCATCCCGATCAGATGCCCTTCCTCGATGACATCTCCCTCCTGGACAAAGGCGGGAGCCGTGGGTGATGGGCTCAGATAGAAGACGCCGGTGAGGGGACTGTTAATGGGTCTCGTGCTGTCAGCGTTGCCGGAAACCGGCGCCTTTGCCGAAAGAATCGGACCTGGCAACAGCTTATTAGAGCCGTTGCCGTGCTTACGGAGGACGATACGGATGTCCCGGTACTCAAGCTCGAATTCCATTATGTCCATTCGGGAGATCTCCACAATTAGACTCTTTAGTTCGGCAAAAGGGACATCTCCCCGGGTTTCAGATAACATCAAAGCCTCGCAATCAAATGCAATCAGTTTCTCGCTGTGGCCGCTTAGGCCGTCGTCAAGGGCATATCATGGGTCGTGGGCCTACTCTTCAAAAGCACAGTAGAGCCCCGGCCAGCAGTATGGGGATCGCGGGCGCGCCAGAGATAGACCAGTGCTCCTGCCACCGATAGCAGCGCCGCGCCTATCAGCATCCCCCGAGCACGATCATCCGAGGCTGCGAGTTGAACAGAAGACTGATTCCACAGTGCCGCTCGGGCCAATCGGAGTCGCAACTCCTCCCGGAAGACGGGCGATGGCTCTACCGGTTTGACAATGTTCTGGAGCCGGCCCACGGTATCAGAAAACTCCCCATCTTCAGCCCAATCATTGGACTGCCCATAGATCCCTACGCCGAGACCCGACTCGTTCGTGAATGGTGGGGTCTGATTAGTATCCATTCTCCTTGATGTTCAACTCCTTCCGCAGGGCGATCAGGGTGCGGTGCAACAGCGCTTTGATGGCGCCCTCGGTTCTCCCCATTACCTGGCCGATTTGGGCGTTGGAAAGCTCGTTCACGTACTTGAGAACCAGGAGATTCTGGCGGTCGGATGGGAGCTTTGCCAGCATCTTCCTCACAGCGGCCTGGTCTTCCTGCCGTTCCACGTCCGGGGAATCTTCGCCGACCGGGTCCACATCGTCTAGCCTGATGGTCCGACGACGGCTATTGTCGCGGTGCCAGTTCACCACAAGATTGTGGGCAATCCTGAACAGCCATACCGAGAAGGGAATGCCCCGACCTTCGTAAGATTGCATATGGGTTAAGGCCTGGAAGAACACCTTCTCGGTGAGGTCCTCGGCGTCGGGAGCGCTGCCCGTGCGATTGTACATGTAACTGTAGACTCTGGTGACATGTCGCTCGTAGAGGACCCCAAAGGCCTGGGGGTCCACTTTGGCGCGCTCCACGAGAACGTCTTCAAGCTCCACCACCCGAGAAACACCTCATCGCCTTCCTCCGGGTGTGATGTTTGAAACACCGCAAAGGTCTAGAAGATACGGACTGGAACAGGACAAAGTTGAGTATAGCAAAAGGAGCCTGGAACGGTCAACTAGGCGACCAACCTATGATCATTCGGGTTGACACCTGGCAAACTTGAGGTGTTCGAGCAAGCCAGGACAGATATTCTGCAAGTCGCTGATTCTATCGCTAGCCGCTAGATTGCTTTGAAGGGGAGTTATGGATATTCTTTTGTTTCGCAAGGCCCAGATGTCGGTGCCCTGCTCAATTGCCCATTCCGGGCTACCGCGGGTTATCCAGTGGAGAGACCGACCACGCTGATCCTTTTCCACTTTAACCACGTCCACATAGCTTCGCCCGGCAAGGTCGGTGATCTCGATACCCTGAATCTCCTCGTAAGGCAAGTTGGGAACGTTGACGTTGAGAAGCATGCCATCGGTTAACCGGCCTTCCTTGAAGCGCTCTACCAATGCGCCCGCAAGAGCGGCAGCTACGGAAAAGCCCGGGTTGTCCAGTGAGCCCACCGATAGGGCAACCGATGTTATGCCATAGAAATATCCCTGAAGGGCAGCCCCTACCGTGCCAGAGATTAAGACATCGTTGCCGAGGTTGGCTCCCTCGTTGATGCCGGAGAAGATCATGTCGATTTTGCCCGGGAAGAGGCCTCCCAGGCCAAGAATTACACAGTCGGCAGGCGTGCCATCGATAGCGTAACATACCGCAGAGCGCCCTTGCTTAAGTTCGCGCACGCGCAGGGGACGATGGAGAGTTACGGCCGTGCCGACGCCACTCCTCTCCCTATCGGGAGCGATGACGACGATTTCGGCGACCTTGCCGAGTTCTTCCGCCAGTTGCCATAGGCCATCAGCGTCTACGCCATCGTCGTTAGTGACAAGAATCCTCAGGGTTCACTCCTCTTCGTTGCTAAGCTTAGAAGCATATCGCTGGATGATACCCGGAGCGCCCTCACCCTAAT
>JAUSEJ010000142.1 GCA_030650265.1 Dehalococcoidia bacterium
GTGCCCTCTTTCCTGATTACTGATATAATTCAGGCCGTCTGTAAAAAAGGGGGCATTACTATGGGAAGCGCGCCGTACAAATCGTTTCTGGAGGCGATTAGAGCAAGGGAGAAGGAGTTCGTTCAGAGGGCGATCGATGCCGCCGCCAACAGCTACTCCCCCTACTCCGGCTTCCCGGTCGGGGCCTGTCTTGTGTGGGGCGACCCAGACCAGGGCGATGGGATCAGCTTCAGTGTCGGATGCAATGTGGAGAATAGTTTCTACGTGTGCGGCCATGCGGAGCAGGCGGCGGCGATGTCCGGCATTGTCGCGGGGTACCGTCGCCTTCTGGCCGCCTACGTGGCTTGCACGAGGCCAGAACCAGGATCTCCCGTTGAGCTGGTAATGCCCTGCGGGTTATGCCGGCAGTGGCTGAGCGAGTTTGTGTCTGAAGGTCAGGATGCGGAAATAGCAATTGTGGACCGGAACGGTGCCGTAAGGGCTCGCTTTCAACTCGTCGCCGAGTTGCTACCCCACCCTTTCCGGCTGAAGTGAAGTTCAGACGGAACGAGCGTCCCGGGAGTTCCCGTTGTCGGCCTTGGGCCGGTTGCCGCTGGAGTCCCTGACCACCCGAACCTTTTTGATTCGACGACCAACGGTTGAGAGTACGGTAAGGGTCAGGTCGTCCACATGTATCTGGTCGCCCGGACTGGGAATCTTACCCAACTGATTGTAGACGAAACCGCCCACCGTGTCGAAATCGTCGGCCTCGACGCAGATGCCGAAAAGGTCTTCCAACTCACTGATGCTGGCCTTGCTGTTCAGAATCGCTTCTGAGTCGCTGACCTGCTCGATTTCGGCCTCTTCTGTGTCGTATTCGTCCTGAATCTCGCCGACAATTTCCTCCACAAGGTCCTCAATGGTTACCAGGCCAGCGGTTCCGCCATACTCGTCGACGACGATGGCCAGATGGATGCGCTTCTGCTGAAGCTCGTGTAGCAGCTCGTCGACTTTCTTAGTCTCCGGCACAAAGTGGGCGGGACGGGCCACCTCCCTCAGGTCCTTAATCGCGATATTATCGATCAGGAAACGCAGGAGGTCCTTGGCGTACACTACCCCGACTATCTTGTCTATGCTTTCCTCATATAGCGGAATGCGGGAGTAGCCCCTGTCGATGACCACTCGGACCGCCTCGGCCAGTGTGGTCTGGATATCGACCGCCACGATATCGATGCGAGGCACCATCAGTTCCCTGATGGCGGTATCCTCCATCTCGATGATACTGTCGATCATCTCCTTCTCTTCTTCCTCGATGATACCCTGCTCCTCCCAACTGTTGACATAGATTTTGAGCTCTTCCTCGCTTACGAGCGGGGCCTGAACCCGGGGCGCCCCAATTAGAGAAAGTACCGAATTGGTCACTAAGGCGAGAAGTCCAACAAAGGGAGAGAATAGCCAGGACAGGACCTGCACCGGCCTCGCCACCAGCATGGCGCTCCTCTCGGGATTCTGGACCGCGAAGGTCTTGGGAATGATCTCGCAGAAGACGAGGACCACGAGACTTGTCAGAATTACCGCGATGACGACGGACCAGTCGGAGGGCAAATACCGGAGAGAGAAGTAGGTGGCCAGACTCGCCACGCCGATAATGGCAAGGCTGTTCACAATGACGATCGTGGACAGCACTGTGGTAGGCTGTGCCAGTAGATTCTCGATCGCCTGAGCTCGGGTGATTCCCCCCTCGATGAGGTGCCTGACCCGTACCCGACTTATCGTCATCAAAGCCGTCTCCGCCACCGAGGCAGCGGCCGAAACCACCAGACAGAGAAGTGCTATTCCAATTAGAGGATAACTATCAGATTCCAATTCTATACACTATCTTGTAATCCCTGACTTGACGCAGGCGAAAGGCCCGATCCACGTCCCGGGCGCCAGTCTCGCACCTTCCACCTGAGAAGACACGATCGACGATCCGTGGCCCACCAATGTGTCACGAATGACCGCATTCGGCCCTATCCGGCAGTTCGCGCCGATGTCGCAATCGCCCTCAATTGAGGTGCCCGGGAAGATGACTGTGTCCATGCCGATACGAACTGCCGCGTCGACTCTGGTCGATGCGGGATCGATGACGGTAACCCCCTCAAGCATGAGGCGGGCGCATATTCTCCGCCGTACAACCGTCTCCGCTTCCGCTAACTGCAGCCGATTGTTTATCCCGAGCGCCTCAGAAGCGTCGGCGCAGTGGATGGTCTCCACCCTCTTCCCCTCAGACCGGGCCATAGCGATTGTGTCGGTCAGATAGAACTCACCGCCGCTGCTCCTGGGCAGGCTGGCCAAATGAGGCCAAAGCCATTCGGAGTCGAAGCAGTAGATGCCGGTGTTAATCTCCTTAATCGCCCGCTCCGCCTCGGTAGCCTCCTTCTCCTCCACAATCCGCCCGACTAGCCCCATCTCGTCCCTGACGATTCGCCCAAAGCCCAGGGGATCGTCCACCGTGCACGTCAAGACGACAATAGTGGCCTCGCTGGCAAGGTGGCGATCCGCAAGCCTACTGAGGGAGTCGGCAGAAACAAGGGGCATATCACCACAAAGAACGAGGACTCGCCTAGCCCTCTGTGCCAGTAGTTCCCTTGCCTGAAAAAGAGCATGCCCGGTGCCAAGCTGCTGACTCTGCTCGGCATAGCCAACGGCACTGCCAAGAACATCCCTTACCGCCTCAGCCTGATTGCCGACGACAACCACCACTTCGTGAGCGCCAGCGCCGTTGGCCGCGTCCATGACGTACTGGA
>JAUSEJ010000147.1 GCA_030650265.1 Dehalococcoidia bacterium
AAACCTCAAAGTTTGGCGTCGAACAAAGGAAATGGTAGCAGGGGGCAGATTTGAACTGCCGACCAAGGGCTTATGAGTCCCCTGCTCTGCCACTGAGCTACCCTGCCATACGAAACTTTGTTCTTTTCGTGCTTGAACGAGCCTATTATACCAGACTCCTCCAGGCTTTGCAAAAAGTTGGACGAGGAAACTGATTGTTCCCAAGTCTAGGCATCTTCGCTAGTCGGCACCAACGAAGAGCGTCAACAAAAGCAATCTGGACAGCGCATTGCGCTAATACCAGGCCCAAAGCCCATAGTCTTGAACAGAAAGGCTAGGAAACTTTTCCGGTTTGGGCTAGGAAACTCTTGTTAGAGACGAGTATTAAAACGTCTTATTGGCTGTCGTTGCCTGCCTCATCGAATCAGCGTATCTCATCGACGTGAGACAGCCTGAATGCCTCAAAAGGTCTTGCGCCAATGCCCGCTTCACCCCTTTTCCTTTGTTTGCTGAGCAAAGTGATGGAGCATGGGCGGGGACGATGTAAGCGGCAACCAAACTCTCGACTAAATTACTTTCGAAGGGAATTACTCAAAGTTGTTTGAGGTGTTCAACATGCAAAAGACCTGGCTCAGCCGAGGGTTGGGTGGCGAAGGCGCCCGTATTGGAAAGAGCAAACAACCATTTATGCATTAGTCAATGCGCTCCCATGCCGAGAATGAAAGTCATTGGTTGTATGAGAGCAGGCTGATGTGTGAGCGGCGATAGTAGGATTAGCTCAAAACGCTGTTGATGGGTTCCAACCCACAACTTTGCATGAACCAGAAGATCAAGCCAATGTGCGAAAGGAAACCGAACGGAAACCGGATATTGACTCTAACCCTTCCTATGCTATAATTACCCCACGAAGCCGGCAACGAAGCCCTTTGCCATGCGGGCCACGAACGTCAAAGACGTCCCCACCAGCGTCAAAGTCAGACGCCAAACTCAACGACGAGATCAATAGTATTCAAACAGTATGGACGGACAACGAGGATACATCCTCTTTGAGAGGTCAAAACAGGAAGGGTTTCTGACATTGCTGCCCTAAGCCCTCTTGAGTGACGCGCTTTGGCGTCTGTGATGGAGATGTAAGGGATGGTCAAGGTCCAACGGGACTTCAACACGGGTTTCAGTCTCCGAAGGAACTCCGGCTGCAAGATAGCTTCGCCTTTCGTCGGCCGCGACGAGGAACTGCGTCGCATCGCTGCCGCGTTGAAGCTAGCAGCCGAAGGGCAGGGTAGTATAATCTTCCTGACCGGCCAACCCGGTATCGGTAAGACACGCCTAGCGCGTGAAGGACTCGCTCTGGCGAAACGAGATGATTTCACGGTACTGGGGGGTCGAGCATACCCCGTAGGGGCCGGGCTGGCCTACGCCCCATTCCTTGACGCCCTTGCCCCGCTGCTGCGTAGCCTCGACCCGGCCCGCCTTGAAGGGCTGGCAGGAGATCTGCCAAGCTTCGGCCATCTGTTCGTAGGTCTGGGCCTGCCCCCACCAGAACCGCTAAACAACCTCTCGCTCGAGAGAACGCGGCTCTTCGAGTCTGTATCACGCTTTCTCGAGCGGGTAGCACAGGCGTCGCCTCTTGTCCTCTTCATCGACGATATACATTGGGCCGAGCCAACGACCATTGAGTTACTGCACTACCTCGCTCGTGGCCTCTCGAACCAACGTGTCCTCTTCCTCGCAACCTACAGTTCCGATTACATGTGCTCTTCAGAAGAGCTGCAAGCGTTGGTGGCGTGGCTGGAACGGGACAGGTTGGCCGAGGAGATCGTCATAGATCGACTTGGGCCAGAGTCGGTGGAGAGGATAGTGCATGGGATTCTCGGTGAAGAGCCACAAGAGGACCTTTTGGCTCTGCTGGAGGCTCGTGCCAAGGGCACTCCCCTCTTCATCGAGGTGCTGATTGCTGCCCTTGTAGACTCCGGAAGTCTCGTTCGCAATACTTCTCAGGATGGTGGTTGGAGTCTTGATGCCGAAGGAGCAAAAGCCCTTCCCCCCACTGCTCGACGTCTCATCCTAATACGCTTGGCGCAACTGGAGCCACGTGACCGGCACGTACTTGATCTGATTGCGATCATGGGGGAGGCTACCTCCTACACCATTCTCCGCGCTGCCAGCAAACTTGACGAGGAGATGCTTGTCGAGAGCTTGCACCATCTGAGGGTGAGAGGGTTAGTGAGAGAGGGCGCTGAGGGGACGGAGGTGGTGTATCGTATTACTCACCCCCTCATCCAGGAGGTTGTGTATAGTGAGCTTTCAGAAGTTCAGCGACGGTTCGCCCACTTGGCGGCGATCGAGGCGCTGGAGAGATTGCGTCCTGGTGACGTGAATCGTCTGGCTCATCATTACTGTGGCGCTGGTTCCGGAGCTAGAGGCGACAGAGCTCTGTCAGCGCTTGTGGCTGCAGGCAAGCGCTCGCTCAACATTTACGCTAATGGGGACGCTGTCCGCAATTTCGCCGCAGCATTGGCCATGGTTCGGGAGGGGCGAGACAAGAGAGGGAATAGGGAAAATCTCTCCGCCCCCCAGGGGGTCTGTCATTGTTGCTGGAGAGACTAGGTGAGGCCTACGAGCGAGTAGGCAATCCTGAGGCCGCAGTCGAAGCATGGAACGAGGCCATGGTAGAGCGCGAGCGAGCCGGCGATGCAGTTGCTTCGGCGCGTCTACGTAGCCAGCTGGCTCTGGCGGAGTGGAATCGCGGCTATTTGGGTATTGCCGAAGCTCACATGAACACTGGCCTTGCGGCGCTGGCGGGGCTTGAACCCTGCCAGGAGCTAGCCGACCTGCTTTTGGTCAAGTCTTACATCCTGTCACGAACCGGAGACGTGGCTGGACAAGCGAGCGTGGCCGCCGACCTGCTACTGGTAGCAAAACGGTTGGAGTCGCCACGGGCGGAGGCCGAGGCCAATCTGGTGGCCGCGCATTCTAGCGTTTGGCAGCGTGATATCACTAGAGCTCGCGACCATGCCCTGCGAGCTCTGATGATAGGCGAAAAGGAGCAAGATCTGTGGATTCGTTGCCGAGCCCACCTTTCGCTCATTATGATGGATACACTCTTGGGGGATCATAGGCTTGCTCTATCTGATGCTGAACGAGGTCTGGCGGTTGCCGAGCGCCTGGGTTCACCCAACACGGAAGCTCTTCTCCGCGTCTATCTGGCTCATTCCGGCTTCATTGCTGGTGAATGGGAAGACTCGATTAGCCATTGCGCAGAGGCTGTTTCCCTTGCCCGCCGGGTGGGTTACCCTCGGGACATAGCGTTCTCTCTGGCTGAGCGGGCGATGATTCTTACTTTTCAGGGACACTTGCGTGAGGCTGAGACCTGCATTTCCGAGGCAACGTCAACGTTCGGTGGCGGAATGGTGGCAGACAGGGTTGTCTTCGGCCTCATCGACATAGCCAAGACGGCTCTTGCTCTCGAGTTGGGGCAGGGAATGCATGCGCTAGATATTTCAAGAGGTTTCGTTTGCCAGCCGAATCCTACGGCTACTCTGGCTGGCCTGACGATCTGGTTGATGCCTATGGGCCTGATGCTTCTGGCCGAGGCACAGGTAGCGGCTGGGGAGCCGGAGACGGCGTTGGAGACCGCTGGCAAGCTATCCGTCTTGGGGCCTGCTGGCGCGCCGTATCTCACGGCTCTGGCTTCACGGGCCGAGGGCCTTGCCTACTATTCCCTGGGGCGGTGGGAGGATGCCTCAGCTAGTCTGATTCGGGCGTACGAATTGTTCACTTCGCTAGAGATACCGTTTGAGGCGGCCAGATCGCTGCTTGAGCACGCAATCGTCATTGCGCCTGCGCAACCTGAGCTAGTGTAGTGTCCTAGTAATCACTTGACATTGTTGCGCAGGTGCGGTATGCTTGGCGCATGAAGAAAGCCGAATCGCTACCAATGACCGAAGACCAACGCAGAACTCTGGAAGCTTGGGTCCGTGCCAAGACTACACCGC
>JAUSEJ010000148.1 GCA_030650265.1 Dehalococcoidia bacterium
GCGCAATGAGTTGCGCCACCAACTCCATGTTGGCCCGGTTGTCTTCCACATAGAGCAACGTGCGCAGGGCAGTGCCGGGCTGAAATTGCGGCTGCAACGGCACAATGGGCGTATCGGAGTCAACGGCAAAGTGCGGCGCCGCCACCAGATTCAACTCGAACCAGAACACGCTACCGGTGCCGACGATGCTGTGTGCGCCAATAGTGCCACCCATCAACTCCACCAGCCGCTTGCTCACCACCAGGCCGATGCCAGTGCCCTCTTCGGCCCCGACCTCTTGCCCGAGCCGGTTGAAGGGCTGAAACAGTTGTGCCAGTTTCTCGGCCGAGAGCCCTTCGCCGGTATCTCGCACGCTGATGCGCAGGCGCTGCGCGGCAACCACCTTGCAGGTCACGTCCACGGTACCGCCAGCGCGGTTGTACTTGATGGCGTTGGACAGCAGATTCACGATCACCTGCTTGACCCGCGTGCGATCGGCATTGACAAAGCACGGGCCGCTGAACTTCGGGAAGCTGGTGTGGATGGCACCCTTTTGGGCCTGCGGGTCAATCATCGCCTGGCAGTCCAGCAACACATCGGGCAGCGCGATCGGCTCTATCGACAATGACAGCTTGCCGGACTCGATCAGGGCCAGATCGAGAATCTCGTTGATCAGCTCCAGCAAATACCAGCCGCCATGCAGAATCTGGTCGATGCTGGCCTTCTGCATGGCCGTGGGCGGCGGCGTGCCGGACTCCATCAGTTGTGCAAAGCCCAAAATGGCGTTAAGCGGCGAGCGCAGCTCATGGCTCATGCTCGACAGAAAATCGGACTTGGCGAGGTTGGCTTTGTCCGCCGCTTGTCGGGCGATCTCCAACTCGACGTTCTTGTCGCGCAGCGCCTGGTCGAGCACGGCACGCTCGGCCTCGACGCGCTGGCGCGCGGTGTTGTCGGTGCCAATCAGGAGGTAGCCGATGATGGCGCCTTGCGCGTCGCGCAAGGCCGTGACCGACACCACGGCCGGAAAACGGCTGCCGTCCTTGCGAATGTAGGTCAGCTCATAGATGTCTTCAATGCCACGCGAGGCCTTGAACACCAGGGCTTCAAAACCCGGCTCAATCTGAGTTCCAAGTTCAAGACTGAGTGCTTTGGCACGTGCAATCACTTCCTGTGGATCAGAAATGTCGGCCGGGGTGACCTGGTTCATCACTTCCGAAGCGGTGTAGCCCAGCATGCGCTCGGCGCCGACGTTGAAAATCTGAATGACGCCTTTGGCGTCGGTGGCGATGCTGGAAAAATTGGCGCTGTTGAAAATTGCGCTTTGCAAAGCTCCCGCCTGGAGCAAGGCTTCTTCGGCCTGTTTGCGCGCCGTGTTATCGGTGCCAATCAGCAGATAACCAATGATGGTGTTTTGATCATCGCGCAGCGCCGTGACCGACACGACCGCCGGGAAACGGCTGCCGTCCTTACGGATGTAGGTCAGCTCATAAATATCTTCAATGCCGCGTGAAGCCTTGAACACGAGGGCCTCAAAGCCCGGTTCGATCTGTGTGCCGAGTTCAAGACTGAGTTCTTTGGCACTCGCAATCACTTCCTGAGGATCAGAAATATCGGCCGGCGTCACCTGGTTCATCACCTCCAGGGCGGTGTAGCCCAGCATGCGCTCGGCGCCGACGTTGAAAATCTGAATGACGCCTTTGGCGTCGGTGGCGATGCTGGAAAAATTGGCGCTGTTGAAAATTGCGCTTTGCAAAGCTCCCGCCTGAAGCAAGGCTTCTTCGGCCTGTTTGCGCGTGGTGATATCGCGCAAGATGCCGGTGAAATAGCGCTCGCCGCCCAGCCACATCTCGCTGACCGCCATCTCCATCGGAAAGACACTGCCGTCGTGGCGCCGGCCCAGCACCTCGCGCCCCAGGCCGACCGCACGCGCTTCGTCGCTGGCGCTGTAATACTCCAGCGAGCCGTTACGCTGGTCTTGATCCAGTTCAGGAATCAGCAGACTGAAGTTTTGCCCGATCAACTCGGCAGCGCTATAGCCAAACATGCGCTCGGCGGCCGGGTTCACGGTCTTGACCATGCCGCCGCGGGCATAGATGGTGATGATGCCGTCCGCCACAGTATTGAGCACCGTCTGGATCAGGGCATTGCTGTCACGCAGGGCTTGCTGCGCCGCATATTCTTCGGTGACATCACGAAACACCAGCACGGCACCGATCACGTCGCCATCGCGGTCACGAATCGGCGCGCAACTGTCGGCGATCGCGCACTCGCTGCCGTCGCGTGCAATCAGTACAGTGTGGTTGGCCAAGCCCTGTATAGTGCCATGCGTCAAGGTTTCCATGACCGGGATGGCGGCGGGTTGACGGGTTTCCTGGTTGATGATATGAAATATTTCGTCCACCGGGCGACCAGTGGCTTGCGCCTGGGTCCAGCCGGTGAGCTGCTCGGCAAGGGGGTTCAGCAGCGTCACACACGCCTGCGCATCGGTGGCTATCACAGCATCGCCGATGGAATTGAGCGTCACGGCGAGCTTTTCCTCGCTGTCCCGCAACGTGACATTGGCCTGCTGCAGTTGCTTATTTGTCTCCTTCTGAATTTCGAGCAAATGCTGTCGCTCAGCTTCGACCTGCTTGCGAGCGGTATTGTCGGTGCCGATCAACAGATAGCCGATGATGCCGCCTTGCGCGTCGCGTAGCGCGGTGACCGACACGATGGCCGGGAAGCGACGCCCGTCCTTGCGGATGTAAGTCAACTCGTAGATGTCTTCGATGCCACGCGAGGCCTTGAATACCAATGCTTCAAAGCCCGGCCTGATCGGCGTGGCAAGCTCGATGCTCAATGCCTTGGCGCGCGCGATCACTTCCTGCGGATCGGAAATGTCGGCGGGGGTTATCTTGTTAAGTACATCGACGGCCGCGTAGCCGAGCATGCGTTCCGCGCCGACGTTAAATATTTGAATAACGCCTTTTTCGTCGGTGGCAATACTCGAAAAATTGGCGCTATTGAGAATCGCGTTCTGCAAGGCCCCGGTTATTAACAAGGCCTCCTGGCGTCGAACTTCGATGACTCCGTCCGTCGCGCCAACTGCGAGATTGAGAATGGCGGGGTCGCGGATTTCTTTGGGCATAGCCGACCTTTCTGAGATCACGATTTGGTCAGACGCTCGCCACACGGGCACTCGTTACATTCAACCGGAATCGCTTCATCAAACTGAGAGACTACAATCAACTTTACCGTCTGGCTCAGATGCCGCTTATTTGGAGGGACAAGCAGATTCACTCAAACAGTAACTGATTCCGACGGGCAACTTCACATGTGTATTCCTGCATTGTACAACACATTTCCTATGGTTCCAAGCGGGAGGCTTCATCCGGCTTTTTGCTGTGACTGGCGCTTTCCTCCCAATGCCCTTGCCTGGCAATCCATTTCCTGCTATAATAGACTTCAGCTACCAAACCAAGAGGTGATTGTATGTACGACGAGGCCTATGAGGCGACCTCGCGGCGGGAGAATGCACTTCCTGCTGCGATCTCATGGCGAAACAAGTTCCTGGAAGCCTATCCTGCTCTTATCAGTTGGTTGGTTCTTACTGCACCCATCTGGCTCACGCTTATCCATCCAATCGTTGGTATCGCCTTTGTAGTTCTGGCGATGTCAATCTTCGTGGTGAAAGTCATCATTTACGGGGTTGCTGCGTTGCTTAACCGTGAGCGAGTGCTGGAGGCCACGCGAACTGATTGGGTCAGCAAGCTACGGAACCATCCCGAATGGGAGCCTTACAGGATTGTTTTTCTCATTCGAGCCTTTCGTGAGGGCAACAAGGCGATGCTGACGCGGACTATCGACAGCATCTACCAGTCTGATTGGCGCAGAAATGGCGAGCGAATGGTTAATGTGGAGGTTGTATTTGCCACCGAGCAGGGCGATGCAATCACGCCGCCGCTAGTCGACATCCTTGGAAGTGACTTTGCCAATCGGTTGACAGTTAGACAGGTTATTCATCCCAAAGAGTACGATGTCCTCCCGGGCCCCAGCAGCGCCATGCACTACGTGGGCCGGGTCCTATATGACGAAGTGCTTCGCCGGAAGGAGAACCCGTCCAAATTCATAATCATCGATTTGGACTCCGACACGATTCTCCATCCCAAGTACTTATCCGGTCTAATGTATCAATACCTGATCGACCCGAACCACGATTGTCGCATTTACCAGCCTATTGTTTCGTTTACGCTCGATTATTGGAATGCTCCCCTCCATAGCCGCCTTGCCGCCCTTGGCACTTCGGCTCTTACGCTGGGCTGGAACAGGTTTCCCGAGATCGCCTTTACCGGGGCGGCGGGGAATATGGCCCTTTACCAGAGCGTGGATTTCTGGCCGACACAGTCCCACAGCCAGGATAGTGGCGTTGAGCTTAGGCTGCGGATGCGTTATGGCAACGATTTCGACGTGACGGGAGTGCCAATTCCGACAAGAGTTTACCCGGTTATGGCGATCGGCCCGCGCGAAACCTGGCGGGAGCGTCTTTCCGCATATGCAATGAGCTTCCGTGTCCTGTTTCGGCAGAGCGCCCGCTGGCGTGAAGGACCCATGGATGAGTTTCTCGAAGCGACGAGAAAGGGAAGTCTACAATTTAGCCTTTTAAAGCTATGGTCTGGTATTGAGAGAGACACCATGACTTTGCTCCCGGGTTACGGCTTGATCGCCCTTAGCGTCGTTCTTGACATGGCCTATCCAACTTACGATCATTCTTATCTTCAACCTTTAGCTACCGGTGTCCTTTCTCTGATTACCTTATTGGGTCTCGCCGTTTTTTGGCAAGTGCTTCACACACCGGAGTTTGTTGAGCCCATGCCCAATCGGTGGCGAAAGATCTTTGAGATGCTCTTGTTCTGGGTGGCTTTCTCGTTCTACATACCGATCCTCACTGCCTGCGCCGGACTCAAGACGTCGACGGCTTATGCCTTTGGCAAGAAGCCAACGACGCATTATGCGCCGACGCCCAAATAGCGCACGATACACGGTGTTTCGAAGGGCACAAAGACTGTCGAGGCGTTGCCAAGAACAACCCTACACAGGCTTTGTGCCCTTGTGTTTTTGCCCCTGCTGAGATGATCTTGACAACTCCGTAAGAAGGCGTATAATGCGTATCAGAACAGGTGTTCTATTATGGCATTAGGGTGGTGTTTTGTAATTGCCTGGACAAGGGGGAATGAAGTTGAGGGAGACAGCCTTTGATGCGAGCAAGTATCTCACGAAGTTGAAGGGCAAAGACTACCTTGAGGTAAAGTGGCGTTTGCTCTGGCTGCGCACAGATCATCCAGAGGCCCTGATTGCGACTGAGCTAGTGCGACTGGAAGAGGGCCTGGCGGTCTTCAAGGCCAAGGTAACCATACCGGGAGCCGGCGAGGCAACCGGCTGGGGGAGCGAGACGACACAGGACTTTGAGGACTACATTGAAAAGGCTGAGACAAAGTCGCTCGGTCGGGCGCTGGCCGCCCTTGGTTATGGTACGCAGTTCTGTGAGGATTTTGACTTCGGCCGTGATGACGATTATCGCGTGGTTGATGCCCCGGTTGATCGAAACAGATTGTATGAGAGGTCGCCTCGCCAGTCGTCTGAGAGGGCTTCGTTGCCGGTGACTTCGTCCGCGGCGACCCCCGCCCAGGTAAAGGCGATCTACTTGATTGGCCGCAGCGAGCATCAGCTGAGTGACGATGAATTGGACGAACGGTGTCGTCAGGCCTACGGCCATCCACCGGGCGAACTGACAAAGAAGCAAGCTTCCGAATTCATCGACAGACTGAAGGCGTCCGGGGTGAGGTAGTTTGTTCCGGCACGGCGTTCCGGTGTGATTTGTTGGGCCAAGCCCGCAACGTCGTTCTCGTCCATGTTTTCTTTGCCTCGATGAGTACAAATCGCGGCCGTGTTAGTATGAGGTTCCGTATGCACAGACGCCGATTCCAGATGTTGGTTTCCCGGTATCTTCGGAGCCTGCCTCATCCCGTTCTTGAGAGGCTGGACAACGTCGCCATCGTCACGGCCAGGCGCCCTACAGCAGAGCAGTTGGCAAACCAGGGGCTGTTAGACGATGAGGATTTGTTGGGCCTATACGAAGGGGTGCCCCTTACTGAACGGGGTGGTGACTATGGGATGGTATTACCGGACAGAATCACTCTATTTCAGGAGCCGATTGAGGCGATGTGCAGCAATGACGCCGAAATAAGGTCACAGATTCTGCAAACGATAGTACACGAGATCGGTCACCATATGGGCCTGACCGATCAAGACCTGAAACGCCTTGGCTGGGAGTAGGCCCTCATCCAATCCTCCGGCATTCTAGCCATAATTGTCGCCTCAGAGATCTTTACCTTTCGAGAATCAAGCCTGTTCTCTTGATAGGAGAGGGCGCAGCCTCGATCCCTAGCGCCGCTACGACCTCCTCCGGTCGGCCAGCAGCGGTGGGATTGGCCTGCAGTCGCATCCAAAGTACAGTATCCATGACGGAATCGTCGACTAGTTTGAGGTCGTCGATGAGTGGACGCAGGTCATAGCGCTTGTTGTGTCCGTCTCTCTTTCGTTCTCGCGGCAGGGTCGAAGAGGTGAGAACCGAGGCGATGCGGCTCTCGATCTCCCCCGCGGTAAGGCTTGTGATCAGCCCGAGCGTGTACTCGGCAAAACGGAGGGCTGCAGCCAGTGAGGCGCTGTCGCCAGGGACCTCAACCGCGTCCGTTACCCACAGACCAGCGGGGAGCTGCGGAACGATCGATTGGAGAAACAGACCGGGTTCGGTGCCCGGTTCGAGGTAGACATCCATAAGCTCACAGTCAGAGGTCGTGCCCACGGCCAGAGGCGCTGCCGTCGATAACTTCGGGTGAGGGTTATATCCCTGGGAATAAGCAAGATGTATCTCGGCGCGCCGGAACACCCTTTGCCAAAGGCGCATCATATCGAGGTGCGATATGTACTTTAGCCGTTCATCCCGTCCGTAAGTGAGTCTAAGTCGTTGCACTGTCTGCCTTTCGTGACCTGAGCGCGTCCAGGTCGCGTTCCTGATGCTGGCGGCACTCGGGTATGATCTTTTGCAGCCCGCAACTACTGCAGCGGTCGGTGCGGCAGTCGGCAGTGCTTGACGCCTCCGTCGCCTTTCTATACTCCCAGCGCAGATAAGCCTGACTTACGCCTGAGCTCAAGTGATGCCAAGGTGTTATCTCAGCGAGCGGTCGTTCTCTGTGAGCGTAGAAAGAAAGGTCGAGGCCGCTTTCGCTGAGGGCTTGACGCCACTTGTCGAAATGGAAATACTCGCTCCATGCATCGAACTTACAGCCTAGCTTCCAGGCTGCCTCGATGGCCATGCCGAGCCGTCTATCGCCTCTGGCCAACATCGCCTCAAGTTGGCTAACTTTGAGATCGTGCCAGGATAAGGTCACACCTCCTCCTCGAAGGCCGCGCTTCAGGATCTCTTGCCTGTTTGCCAGACTGGCTTCGTCGATTTGGGCAGACCACTGGAAGGGTGTGTGGGACTTCGGCACGAAGGTGGCGACCGATACTCGCACGCTCGCCTTGGAGCCCGCGTGTTTCCTGCCGACAATGCGGACTTTTTGGACGAGATCGACGATTCCTTCGACATCTTCGTCGGTCTCGGTGGGAAGTCCGATCATGAAGTAGAGCTTGACGGCTTGCCAGCCCATACTGAAGGCCGTTTCGGCGCTGCGCAGCAGGTCCTCTTCGGTTACGCCTTTGTTGATAACATCACGTAGCCTCTGCGTGCCGGCCTCGGGAGCAAAGGTAAAGCTAGTCTTTTTTCCTCGTTGAATCTGCTCTGCAAGCTCGACCGAGAAGCTATCGATGCGCAAGCTAGGCAGTGAGACATTGAGCCTTGGCTCGCGGTAACACGAGACCAGGTCGCTTACCAGGCCGGCAATATCGCTGTAGTCGCTGCTGCTCAGGGAAACGAGAGATAACTCCTGGTGGCCGGTGTTCTTGAGGATCGCCTCGACGGAATCGAGCACCTCCTGTTTTGGTCTCTCTCTTAGCGGGCGATAGATGATGCCTGCCTGGCAAAACCGGCAGGCGCGAGTACAGCCTCGCTGGATCTCCACGGCGGCGCGGTCGTGAATCGTCTCGAGGTAGGGCAGGATAGGTCTGGTAACCGATGGCCGCATGTCGGGTATGATGCTTCGGACAACCGGACTGGGAACCTCTGGCCGGCAGGGAATGATCCGGGCGATAGTGCCGTCGCCATGGTACGCTATATCATAGAACCGCGGAACGTAGACGCCGGTGATTCTCATGGCTTTTCGGAGAAACTCCTCTTTGTCCGGACGACCGCCGCCAGTTCGCTCCCGCTCCTCAAGGAACAGATCAGCAATCCGGTCCAGGGAATCTTCCCCGTCGCCGAGGACGAAGAGGTCGATGAAGTCTGCCATAGGTTCGGCGTTGAGGGTGCAGCTTCCACCGGCAATTATCAGCGGCTGATCTTGCCCCCGCTCTATCGCGCGAATAGGAATGTTGGCGAGGTCGAGCATGTTGAGGACGTTGGTGTAGTTAAGCTCATAACCGAGAGAGAAACCGATCAGGTCGAATTCCGCTATTGGCGTCTTGCTTTCGAGGCTAAACAGGGGGATACCGGATATCCTCATGATCTCTTCCAGATCCGGCCATGGGGCGAAAACCCGTTCCGCCGCAACATTCTCCCGGCTGTTCAAGAGATCGTATAAAATAGTCAGGCCCAGGTTGGACATGCCAACTTCGTAGACGTCAGGGAAGGCTAGCGCCACCTTGAGATCCACCGTCTTCCAGTCCTTGACAACGCTGTTCCACTCGCCGCCGGTGTATCGTCCAGGCTTGCTTACCTTGGGTAGAATTGCATCGATGTTATTCCACATGGCCAGGATTGTACCCAGCCTCCATTGCCCCTGTCAAATCGATGGCCGGGTTAGTTACGGTTGGGACCTGTGCAGCGGGGAGAGTGACGGCTAGTCCGTCAACCGGATCGGCTCGAAGATTAGCTGCTCCACTCCGTGTTCTGCTAAAAGATAATGCACCCGATTGGATACGATCAGGCATCGTTGCGGGGTCAATCTGCCGCCAAATACCTCCAGTGTCTGGTTGAAGTCCATTGCCTCGTAGTCCTGGCGTCGATAGAAAAGCTGGGATCTCTTCTGCCCCAAATTGTGGTCGGACTTGCAGAACGGTGTGGACCATGGTCGTTCTGTTTGGGTCGGAGGAGATTGTATGGGCGGGAGCGTGCTGGTTATGTGGAGGGCATACCAGTCGGCAGAATTGTCCTTTCCCAATGGGATCAATCGGACGCCACTGCAGCCGGCCTGGCGTATCTCGTCGGCGAGTAGGTGACTGACTACCAATGGCGCATAGGAAACCTTGGCCAACTGGTATCCTCTGGGCGCCTCCTTAACCCGCATCGCCGGCAGGTTCCAGCGGGTTTCCTTGAAACCGCAAAACGGGCATGGACTGTGCGAATCCCCTGTTAGAGTTCCGGCGATATGGGTAACGTCCAATCCGGCCCGAAGTTCGAGGAAGTCAGATCCCAGCAGCTCCTCTGGCTCGTATACACGGCGGATGTAGACACAGCCGCTGATTCCGAAACGTTCGAGGTTGACGTTGATCTGGTCCAGGCTCTGAGGTAAGTAGTCAAAGACGAACTCAGCCACCATGCCGAATGGCGACATACCAACATTGATAGGACTGAGCGGTTGGAGATAGGCTTCCGCTATTCCTTGCCAGCCGGATGAGGCGTCCTCTCGGGAAACGGATGCAGTGAATGTAACGATCTCTTTCACACGCAGATTCCTTAACCGGCGCTTTTGCGTTGTAGACGAATTTGATGAACAGGTAGACCTTGCCGCAATACGTCTTCGAAGGCTCTTACGATGATAGGATCGAATTGACTGCCAGAGCAGCGCCAGATCTCTATTAGGGCGTTTATCTGACCGATTCCCTTGCGGTAAGGACGATCAGAAATGAGGCTGTCGAAGGCGTCCGCAACGGCGATGATTCGCGCTTCGACCGGGATGGCTGCTCCGGTCAGGCCATCGGGATAGCCGTTTCCGTCGTACCACTCGTGATGGTGCCGGACAATCCGTTGCGAGGCCTCGTTCAGGTGGGCCGCCACCATTTTCTCCCCGATCTCGGAGTGGAGGGTGACTATTCTCTTCTCCATCATCGATAGGGTGCCGGGCTTGTTCCAGATATCCAGCGATAGCGCTAGCTTACCTACATCGTGGCAGCGAGCGGCGATTCTGATCTTGCCCATGGGAAGGCCGAGACTGTTCGCCAGTTCCAAGCTTATTGCTTCAACAGAGCGCTGGTGGGGCTGAAGCCAATGGTCGAAGTCGGGGTCATGAATGAAACGATGGACCAGGTCTTCGATGCTTAGCACTGTCTACGTCCTTTCTTCGAGTTCGGGCTAGGCCATGGGCAAGAATTTCCGGTTTTCTTTACCTGAGCTAGGTTCCATGGCAAAACTGTTGCATCAATCGAGCCGATAGAAACGTTGCAGGCAACGTCGCTATCCAGCTAGACGTACATCAGACGATGTATCCTCCGGATAGGTGTCTAGTAAACGTTCTCGGCCTACAGAGTTAGCGAGCCGCCATTGTTCAAAGTTGGCCGTGAATTGCTGAAGTGTGCTGGCGCGAATAGCGGCCAGCGTTACGAATTCATCTTTGGTCAGGTCGAAGCCCGCTATGGCTTTTGCCGGGCAATCCAACAGACTGTTGCGGAAAGCCGCATCGACGATAGCCATGCCGAAAACTGACTGAGCGCTTGAGTATGACATCCTCTCCTCCTCTTAAATCGGATAGCCGGGTGCTCGCCTTTGCAGGACACCGGCGGGCGGAAGTGAAAGCTAGTCCACCCCGGAAGCCGCTCCTGAAGGACCCTTGAGCCTGGTCGACCCTTTTGGCAACATTGCCCGTTGTATGGCAACGAACAGGCCAACCGCAGCGATAGCATCGCCGATACTGAAAATCGTTCGTACCGGGATGTACCGGCCGGGTACGAAAATGTCGGACAGCGCCCAAAGGGTCGTGCTTTCCGGTTCCAAGAGTATATCTTTGGAACTTGCCACTCTAGTACCAGTTTCATATGCCAGACCCTGCGACAGTAGTCCCATATCATTGGCTGCCTCAGGAGAAATGGGCATGAATCCACCGTTGGCTACGATGACGACCAAGTTGAGCAGGAGACCAAGACCAATCAGTCTGATTCCGCCCAACTGTTGATTGGCAATCACCCAGGCCAGGGCCATCACATATGAAATGATTATTATGACGGCAGGAAACTCGTATCTTCCGGCCGCCTGAAACCAGGGCAGGTAGACGACTGCTACCTGAAAGCCGAGGGCCACAAATATCAGCCAGACCAGACGAAACCGGACAGAACTCATCTCGGCCGGCCGCCCTCCCCTGATAACTGCCAAAGGTAGGGCGATGGCCAGCGCAAGAAAGAAGATCACCTATCGCTCTCCCCGTATGGTTATTCTGCGGTGTGGCTAGCGACCATCCTTACGGCCAGACAGCGTCAGCCCCGGTGGACAGAGCCAGGGCGCCAAGTGCGAGAACGACCAGTAGAGCCTGCCAGTAGACTTTTGCAATTCGACTCATCGAGCTAATCCTCCCCATTTCATAATTGATTTTGTTCGACCATTTGATTCCATCGGTGGCGATGAACTACGGCCAGACGGCGTCGGCTCCAGTGGTCATCGCCAGGGCAAGAATGATAACCAGAACGTATCCCGCGTACCAGATTGACCTGCGTAGGTTGGACATTTTGACTTCCTCCTCCTGGTTTATTAACTGTTTTGGGTACCATCAACTCTGTGGATTGAGTCTATCACCCGGGTGCTCACAAAACGCTCACATAAAAACCCTGTGAGAACATGTTTTGGCCCAATAAAGAAGGCTGATAGAAAACTATCAACCTTGGCTCGTTCACTATGGTAGCATCATTCAATCGATGGACCTTACCTCATCAGACTCCCTTGTTGCTGCTAATTGGCTCCCGGCCCCTCGAACCTGGTTTGGCTTTGCCAACGAGGGAGTTGAAGAGAGCCATAGTCTCCGGTTCCGGATCTGTGTCCAACTCGTCTCGCAGCGTCTGCACTAGCCGATTGTAGTGTCTGATGGCCGACGGGCGGTCTCCGGCAAGGTCGTACACTGTGAGAATCTGGCGGTGGACCTCCTCGGCGAATGGGTCGACGACCAGCGCCTTCTCATAGTGAGAAGCGCTTGTAGCGAAATTGCCTATACTTTGATGATAGCGTGCTAAGGTACCGAGAGCCTGAAGATAATGTTCTTCGAGGCTTTTCCTCCTTGTTTCACACCATTCGCTGTAGAACTGGACCAGAAACCCACCTTGATAGATGTTAGTTGCTTTTTCCCAAAAGGGAATGGCGTCCTCGCTCTTCGTCCCGTAACGCAAGGCCTCACTGATGCACTTTTCGAACTCCTCAACGTCGTGCCATACGTCAACCGCCGGATTCAAGAAGTATCGACCCCCCTGTTGAAGAACAAGGTCGGAGGTGGTAGCCCTGCGAAGGCGATATAGGGTGCCGTGGAAGTTGCTTCTCGCCCTGGCCGGCGATAAATCAGGCCACAAGGCATCGACGATCTCCTCCTTCCTTGCGCCTCGGGGTTGAGCAGCAAGATAGAAGAATAACTCCTTGGTGATCTGCGTTGTCCAGTCGCTTTCCGCAATCTGGCGACCACCACAAACAACTTTGCTGTTTCCAAGGGAGAATACTTGAACGGATTCAGGCGCCCCATTTGACGCCTCAGGCGTTAGTTCGCCAATCTGAAAAATCGACTGAGCTGGTTTGCCACGCAGCCCAAGCCGCTCGCGCGCTCGTTCAATCCAAATAAGACCGATGCGACGGGAGACAGCAAACTCAATCGGCTCCGGCTGGCGCCGGATGTCGGCCAGAAGGTAGCCTTCGCCACTGGAGATAGAGATCATCTGGTCTACCACCCTCATCTGTTTTTCGGCTTTTTCGAGGTCATTGCGGGAAAGGTAGACGTTGGCCAGATGATAGTGGGCCCGGGCAAGTTCTACTTTGTCGCCGCCCGACTTAAAGCCATTGCAGGCTCTGGAAAGGTGGCCAATTGCACGCTGGAGGTCCTTGCACCGGAAGGCCAATAGGCCGGCGGAGAATTCGTAATGGGGAGAAATCGATTGGTCTGTTTGACCCTGGCATTCACCAAAAGCCTGTCTGATCAGGCGGTCGGCGGTTGGGAGATCGTCTCGAATAATATGCGCGATGCCGACCTTGGTGAGGAGCCGGGCGATCATAGGAATTTCATTGACTCTGCGCGAGAGTTCCAATGCACTATCCTAGCGCGGCCTCTGGCCGCAACCAAAAGTAGATGCGTTCCATGGCCTACTTTGATGTAGAATAGCGGTTAGTGCAGCATTCCTATGGATACCTGCACCAGCCCTTTCGGCCTTTAGACTAACCGTTGTTCTACGAGG
>JAUSEJ010000150.1 GCA_030650265.1 Dehalococcoidia bacterium
GCCAGTAAGGGCCATCCAATCCGCGCTGTGCAGTACCTCTAAAAGCTGCCTTTGTCCGGTTCTCAGATTGAGGGCGTAAAAATCTCGGGGTAACACAGATGGTACTCCTCTTACCCCGGCATCGTGCGTCTCATAGAAGAAAAGCCAGTCTCCAGACCGATGGAGTGCCTCGGCGTCGGTATGCGGCGGGGTTGCCTCGACCAGGATGGTTTCCAGCCCGGTGGCCAAGTCGTGTTGAAATATCCGTCTTACGTCTTTCTCTCCGGATTTGGTGCTCGCGTCATAGATGATTTTCCCCTCCCAAAGAGCCGTAGGCAGGCCGAGCTCCTTGATAACAAGCTCACGGGTGGAGTATGTTATCGGCTTTTGGGACGGCAAGGGCGTCTCGGTAATACGACTGATAGACGTTGCCGAAGAGGTGGCTTCCCCTGTGCGGGGAGTCCCTGACTCGGCGCAACCAATGGCAAATGTGGTAGCGATTATTAGCAGAACGAGAGCTGGCCAAGGCGACTTGGAGACGTTCATTTCTCCTTTCACGTGCAGGCGCCGACCCCGGTCGGGATGTCCTGCTGGGGAAAATAAGTTCTGGCGTCGGCGCCATGGCTCCATACGTTGCTGCGACTGGTTACGCCGTCGACTATAGCCCGGAAATAATACTTGTTGAGCGGGTCCGTTGCCGCCTTTACGTCCACGTTGTTGAACTCCCAGACCGGAAAGACAACTTCTCCGATCTTTTTCGTGGTCCGTTGTCCCACCGCAACTTGTTCCTCGAAGCCGTTGTTTAGTGATCGCATCAGGCGAACGGTTGGTGCATAGCTGACCGGTACCGCTTGGAGCGTTCCCTGCTGGAAGAGGTAGACGCCGACGTTAACCTGCGTGGCCTGGTTCACGGGCAAGTTGTCGTGAGGCCAGACTACCTCGATCTTAGCGTCCACCTCCTTTGGCGCGTTTGCCAAAACACCAACCGGGTTGTCGGGCTGGGGCAAGTAAGTTCGGGAATCATCTCCGTGGCTCCAAATGCTACTACGGGTGGCATAGCCATCGACCGAGAGACGGAAGTAATACTTGTTGTGGTTGTCCGTGGCAGCGGACACGTCGATATCGTTGAAATCCCAGGCTGCGAAGGTCATCCCCCGGACGCTCATGACCCGGCGCTGACCGGCCCCGAGCTGCTCCTCGACGCCGTTGTTGAGGGCACGCCAGAGGCGCACAGGGGCCGCCAAATCCGGGCAAACGGCAGCGGACAGGCCCTGCTGGAAGAGGTAGGCGCCGATATTGGCTCGCTCAGCCTGACTTACAGGCTTGCCACCCTGCGGCCAGACAATCTCGATTTTCGAGTCCATCGCCGTTGAATTGATTCGCAGTCGATATGATTCGCCGGCCTCTACCGAGAAGGTGACGACCTCTCCTTGTCTTTGGCTGGGCAGAGACGATCCATTAGCTCTGAGGACCGCCAAATCTGTCACGCTCTTCACTCCGAGAACCAAAGAGGGATTGATGCGGATATTGGCCGGTGCTGTGGAGGCGATGTTGATCACATTTCCTTTCGGCCAATAGACGAATACTTGGGCGACGCTCGACGCGTCGAAATCTATTCGACCGTCGGGGTCGGAATAAAACGGCGCAGCCACGAAGAGGGCATCCGGCGCCGAATAGGTGTAGCGCAGACCGGAGCCGGTTGCCTCGGCTTCCATGGTGAACTTGCCCGTTGGGAGCAAGCTAGCGCCGGCATAATCACCTAATGCAGTCAGGACTTGAGCTGTGGGCTTGCCGCTGCCATCGGTACGATAAAGGCCATAGTTGTTCTCACGAGGACTCCAGCCTTGGGCCACGTCGAAAAGTGACCACTTCGCACCGCCGGCAAGTTTAAGGCTCATCATGTGGAGGATAGTGGCCGTTTCATACAGTGCAGTTAGACTAGGCGTGGCGCTGTCGGTAGAATAGCCAAACTCCTCAAACACCACGGCTTTGTCGGCGAAAGAACGCTGCAGGTCGTCGAGAAGATCGAAGGAGAGCCGCAGTGCTTTTACTCCTATGTCAGGAAAGCGGTGGAAGGAAATGAATCCCAAGGCGTTGTTGGCCGCCAATCCGGCGAGAACTGCTTCGCTGTAACCGACCGTTATCAGGCGGTCTCCGTCTTTGGCGCGAATAGCGTCGATTTGGGGCGCCAGCCAGGCGGAGAGAGTCTGGTTGAGGACGTCGATAAATGGCTTCCACCTGGCCGAATCGGGAGAGGCCACGTAATCGACAATCGAGACATCGTAATTGCGAGCGGTAATCCAATCACCCGCATCTTTCAGGAACTCCATGTAGATGAGATAGTTGTTGGCGTAGATGTAAGCCTCGCGGGAAGAGAAGCGAGTTGGAATCAAGTTTCTTCCATCACCGGCTTGACGCCATGGATCGACGTCGGATGACTTCATTCGCTCGCCGAAAAGCTGAATCAAGGCATCGGTCTGCAGCGGTGGTGGTGAGTTGGGATATTGGGCAATGGCCAGGTCCTGATAGTGGGGCTCATTTCTGAGGTCGTAGGCAAGGATAATGCGCTTGCCGGCGTAGCGTTGGGCGATGGCTCCGGCGGTGGCTGATGCTTTGGCCAGATCGTCCTCGCGGTAGTCATACAGAGTGAGGATGAAGAACATGCCATACTTCTCACCCAGGGCAACAACCGCGTCTAATTTGCTCCATTGGCCGTTGGCGAGTTCTTGGTCGAGGGGCGAGCGAACGAAGATACGTAGGGTGTTGAGCCCGGCCGCCTTGGCCTTGAGCAGATCCTGTTCAACCAATCCCGCGTTGAAAAGCCCATCCTGCCACATTGACCAGGAGCGATCGGGCCCACCCACGTAGTTGGCGCCAAGCAGGAAGAGGTTGCCACCCTCGGGGAGGACAAACTGGTTCCCTGCCACGGCAACCTTGCCCGGCAGGGATGCGGCCTCATTTTGCGAGGATCCGAGAGAGTTGGCAACTATGGTCATTACGATCAGGGTCGTGACCAGTCTCATCTTACTCAAGTTCAAGCACTCCTTCGATCCAAATAGGCAGTATCAATTGCGAATGGCGTTGCTTACCTCTGTCAATGATTGTAACGCACCAAGTGACTAATGGTTTGCCTGACTTTGAGGCAATGTGCCAAATGGCCTGGTTGGACGAACATCAGAGACTCTAGCGCCTACCTTACAACTTGTTACGGTCTTTGTCTATAGGACGAATTGACTAGGCCATTAGTCTCGTCTACCGAGTCGGTCAAATAACGTATTTCGCACCGGGAACAAACTGGCTGGCTGCAACGTCTAACTGTTCGGAGAGACTGTACCTGAGACCCAGTTCAGCGAGAAGGAGCAACACAATGAACACGCGGCTGGCATTGATTCTCATGCTCTTGGCGAGCGCTGTCTTCGCGGGAACCGGCTGCAACTTTGCCGATCGGAGCGATGGCAAGGTGGCTATTGAGGTAACCTGCGACGATTTCCAGAAGCCAGGTCAGCGAAACGTGGTTCGCGAGGCAAACGCGAAGGTTGCCCAAATAGTCGATGTAGCCCTATGCGCCAATGCGAGTACGGGCTTCCAGTGGGAAGAGGCGGTAATTGGCGACACGGGCGTGGTTCAGCAGATAGACCGACAGTTCGAGGCGCCAAAGGCCGGTATGCCAGGCGCTCCCGGAAACGACAGGTGGAGCTTCAAGGCGTTGAAGAAGGGGCACAGCGACATCTCGATGCGTTATAGCCGGCCCTGGGAAGGCGGCGAAAAGGGTGTTTGGACGTTTACTCTCAAGGTCTTTGTCGAGTAAGCACCATGCTTCTTCTCCGCATTAATTTGTAGCGGAGCGCCAGGTTCCCACTAGGGCTGCGACCAAAGCGGTCAGAACACCGGGCAGGAGGAAGATTCCAACGCTGAAGATTGCCAAGATGGTCATGGTCAACAGGGCCAAGGAGGAGACCCCAAGCAGGCCTAGCCAC
>JAUSEJ010000157.1 GCA_030650265.1 Dehalococcoidia bacterium
TATAGATGGCATTGTTCACTCTGGGCACGACGATAGCGAGGAACCCCATCAAGGCGAGGAGAGAAAGCATCATTAGCAGCATAAAAACGGCTACGTCCGGATCGGCCACCGCGAAGATAATGCCGATGACGAGAGCGAATCCCGATCCCACCAGGAACAGCATGGTCTTGGCGGAGCTATCCTCCTTGAATTCGGCCTCCACGTACTGTCGCCAGAGTAGCGCATCGTATTGCCAGTGTACCAACTCGCCTTCGTCCCGCATCAAATTGCCCATGGTTCTGGCCCGTCCGGCGTACATAACGAATGTAGTTATCCCGGCTGTCAGAACGAGAATACCGAAGAAGGCGATGGCAAAGCCAAGTTCCTCCAGATCCAGCACAAACGGATTGATCATCATGACCAGGCCGATAAAGGCCAGGACCAGCCCAAAGACCGCGGCCCTGATTTGCGTTCTCCTGGTTTTCTCCATATCTTTCTATCTACCTCCATCCGGAAGTTAACTGCTATGCCTGGTCGCAACTATATCACCTGGGAGTCAAGAAATCAATGACGTCCCTGATGTCCTTTTCACTACGCCTCAACGCCCCTAACACCTACTTCCAAAAACGACACGAACAAACAACTCCCAGCGGGAAAGAAGTCAGACAGAGGCCGCTTCTATTGGCGCGAATGGCGCAACAGAACATCTACTGGTAGAAGAAGTAGCTCAGGCCATCAAAGCCGTCAACCTGAAACCGAGCTTCGGCAGCGCCAATCCGAATCGCGTCATCGAGCCCTTCGATCGACTGGATACCCGCGTTTCCTACTTCATCGGCAGCAACCCCCCAAAAGTGGTGATCGGATATACCCGTTTGGGGCGGCGTTCGCTACAAAGACCTCTACCCCGGCATCGATCTGGAACTGACGAACGACGGCGGACGTATAGTGCAGCGGGTGGCGGCACGCACAGGGGCGACCCAGGCGCCGTGCGACTGCCGATCGAGTGGGCAGACGACGTTGCCCTAAGCGGGGATCGGCTAGCTCCTGCGATGGCGGTTGGGGAGTTCGTGCTGCCCTTGTTCCCCTTCTGGTGGACGACAGCGTCGATTCAAAAGCGGGTAGGAGCGAAATTCGGGAGGCGAACGTTGTACCCCGTCTCTTTCGAGGGAAGAGACCCCGGGAGCGGGCGCCTGGGAGATCTTTCTCCTATCGCGATGAGTAATGATAGGGCAAGGCAATCAACAGTCCGGTCGGCCCATCCAGGGCATCAGACCTCCTCTATGTGGAACTCCCTAGGGACCAAAGCAATCACCGTTACGGCAAGCAATAAAGCAGGGGCGATAACCGGTGCCCGGGCCATTGCGATAAGGGCAACTGTCTGTCTACCACTCGTGCTGCGGAACGGTGAGGGAAGCTGGCAAGTTGGGAGACTGGGCTCACCGCCAGCTTTCTACTTGCGGCGAAGGACGAAGATGCGCTCGTAGCCATCCTTCCGGGCGATGCCCATGCAGACCTGGCCCACCTCTTTGGCCCACACCTGAATCTCCTTCTTCGTCTCCGGATCGTCTGAGAGAATCTCCAGTACCGCCCCAAAACCCACTTCGCTAATCGCCTTTTTGGTCTCGAGCAGCGGGCCAGGGCTGACGCTGCCACGAGTGTCAACAATTTTATCGATCTCCAGACTAGAAATGTCTAAATCAGCCATTGTTCCTTCTCCTCAATCTTATAGGGATTTTGATTGACTGCCCGGTCCTTTGTCGAGCGCAGACACCCGGAATCGTTCTGGATGGAAAGTTCCAACTCTACAGCGAGATCGCCGGCCGGCATCTCACTATCGCCCGACAGAAGCAGGTCTATTATAGCAGGTGACTTGGAGACATGGCAAAAGTCTGGTCTCGTAGGAATTCAATACGACAGGAGTGATGCAAACCGAACTGATCGCGAAGTTCTAGACCTCTTCAGACACCAACGCCGCTTCGTAGATGGCCTCCAACGCCGTGCGGGGAGAAAAGGCGTCTCCCACGGTAAGCACTTTTAGCGGGAATGAGCAATTGCTGGCTACTTCGGCCAGTTCATTGTTGGCACGTCTGGCGGTGAAAACAACCGAATCGTAATCGCCGACAGTCTCCTGCTTTCCACTGACAATCAGTTGAGCTTTTGGGAAATCCACCGATATTACTTTGGCTCCGAGAATGAATCTGACGCCCCTCTTCTTTAGCCTCTCAAGGAGAAGGACACGCCGCGACACGGAAAGGTCCGGTGCGGCAGATTCTGATTCAGTTACCAGATCAATCCTGTATCCGCGGTTCGCCAAATAGTCTGCCACCTCACACCCGACCATTCCATCGCCCACAAGCAGAACATGCTTCCCTCCTGGCTGTTTACCGGAAAGGACTTCGTCCGCCGTGTATACCTGTTTACCATTGACTGGAAAGGGTGGACAAGCCGCAGAACTACCCGTGGCGACCACGAGCATATCGGGAACGATATCCTCAATCGTCTGCAAAACTATCCTCTTGTTGAACTCTATCTCGACACCAAGCCTCTTAAGACATCTCAGGCGATAGCTTATGACTTCGAGCAGGCTCCGTTTATGGGGTGGTTTGGCGGCCAGAAGTAGTGTCCCTCCCGCTTCGCCCTTTTCTTCGCATATTATTACCCTATGCCCCCTTTCGGCCAGAACGCAGGCAGCTTCCTGGCCGGCTGGCCCGGCCCCGGCGATCAATACGGTTTTCCTATCACCGCGCGCTACCTCATCCTTCTGCTGAAAGACGGGTGTAGCCTCCCTACCTGTACGAGGAGTTTGAAGGCAAAACACGTTAGGTGTGGTCATGCATCCCTGATTGCAGGCGATACACCGGCGAATTTCATCGCTTCTACCTGCCAAGGATTTAGTTGGCAGGTCCGGATCGGCCAACAATGCCCTTCCCATCGCCACCAAATCGGCGTGACCTTCGACTATGATCTTTGCCGCCTGGGAGAGGCTATTGACTCGACCAACAGCAATTACTGGAATTGCCACGACCCCTCTTACCGCGGAAGCCAGCGGGACGTTGCAGCCCGGGGGTAAATCCATCGGTGGCTGCCCCCAATGCACCGACTGTGACGTGCCTGCTGTGGCGTGTAAAGCATCCGCTCCTGCCTCCGCCAACAATCGAGCCAACTGCAACGACTCCGCCAACTCGCGGCCTCCCGGAATCCGTTCCTCAACCGAGAAGCGGAAGATGACCGGAAACTCATCGCCAGCCGTCCTCTTAATGGCACGAACAATCTCTAACGCCAGTCTGCTTCTTCCCTCGAGGCCCCCGCCATATTCATCGTGGCGCCGGTTATGAAATGGCGACAGGAATTCGGCGATCTCAGAACTGGCTGCCCCGTGGATCTCGACCCCGTCCAATCCCGCCTTCCTCGCCCGCAAAGCTCCTCGGGCAAAAGCCTCTACGAGAAAGGAGATGTCATCAAAAGTATACTCCTCGGGGTGTGAACTCCTTGCCAGCTCGGGGCGAATATTAGAATGGTGGAGTTGACAGAAGAGGCTCATTCCAAATTCAAACGCGATTCCCTTCAACTCTTGCCATCCCCTAATATGTTGATCATCGGAAATCGCTGGCCTTCCTCTGTTGGGAGTGCCATAAGGAGTGCCCGGGAGTATGAACATCCCCACGCCCCCGGCCGCTCTAGCCCTTACAAATTCCTTGACTCGGGGCGTGATCGAACCTCTGTCATCGGCGTAAAAAGTACACATGGATGGGAACACCAGCCTGTTCTTAACCGTCGCCTTGCCAATGCTCACAGGCGCAAAGAGAATCCCCATGTCTGTCTTTCTGGATTTCTTCTCCATCGCAAAGTCCTTCATACCAGGGTTTTCCCTGCTGGCCGACCTAAATGATCTCTTCTACTTCCAAGGCATCTATTTCTTCATCGCTCAGACCAAGCAATAAGGCGATTACCTCGCGCGTGTGCTCGCCAAGATCCGGCGCTCCCTGCTCGATCGAGCAGACGGTGCGCGACATCTTGATCGGGGTGTTCACCAGTCGCATTTGTCTCCCGTTTCCGGCTGGTATATCCACGATCATCTCGCGGGCCGCAATTTGGGGATCGGCAGCGGCCTGGTCAATCGTGTTTATCGGGGCGCAAGGAAGACCGATGCCCTCGAATTCCACCATCCACTCCGCTGTCGTCTTCCTCTTCAGCGCCTCAGAGATAAGCGGCTCCAGTTCTTCCACGTGCTGAGTGCGGGAAAAACCGGTTTGGAAGCGCTCGTCGTCCATCAAGGCGACCCGATCGATGAGCGCACAGAACAAGGGCCACCGGTTGGTGCCGCCGCCCATGCCGATGACGATCCAGTTGTCCTTGGTGGGAAAGGCCTGAAAAGGCGTGATGA
>JAUSEJ010000166.1 GCA_030650265.1 Dehalococcoidia bacterium
ATCAGCGTGGCTACTTGTTGCCATAAAGTGTGGCATATGACTCATGGTTCTCCGGAATTGAACAGCAAAGGAGAGAAGTCGGACGTTCCAGGGACATTACAGAGCCCAAAGGATGAATGCTCCGAGCAAGACCATTACCAGTCCGGAGAACAGTCTGGTTTGACGTGTGTGCGCCCGCTCCCAAAACGCCAGCTTCTTGGCGACCGGCCTCGTCGTGATCATCAGGAGGATCACCACGAGCGGTGCAACGTACATGAGATTATAGATTGCCAGGTAGCCCAGCCCCTCTGCGAAGCTCGTCTGAGAGGTAAGTAGGCCAAGAATGGCGACGTAGATGCCGCCAGAGCAGGGCAACGTACATAGGCCGACCAGAGCACCGGCGATCAAGGTGGAAGGCAGCGTTGCTCTGGCGATCCAATTCTTGATGGTTCCCCAGGCTACCATAGGCATGGATAGCTTGAAAGGTAGGTTCGGGGAAAGGTAATCCTTAAGGTTGACAAGGCCAAGAACGACCACAGCCCCGGCCCCGGCTCGTGATATGACATGGGGATAACCGGCCAGGACGAGCACTTTTAGCAATCCCAGCCCGATGAGGAAGTAGGTGGCGTACATCGCCAAAATGTAGGCAGTCCCTAGCTGAAGGATATTCGTTCTCGTTCGCCGAATGGTAAACAAGAACGCCACCAGAAAAGCCATCACGGCAAAGGCGCAAGGATTGATGCCATCAAGCAGCCCGGCGCCGATAACGACCGGCAGCAGTAGCCCGGCGCCCATCTTCACGCCCTTGCCCACCGCCAGAGAAGAGGAGCGAAGATAATCAAAGTAGGCGGAGACTGGCGTCGCCAGAGAATACTCCACCATCTCACCGCGCCAGGCCCAGACCTTGTAGGTGGTAGCAATTCCGTGCATATCGTCCTGATAGACGGCGATTCGCGTGTAAAGGCCTTGCTCCTCATTGAACACGACATCGGTCATAATGCTCTTGGGCACGTGGCCCTCGAATATGACCTTGTCATCGATAACGGTTGTAATATGTCCCTGCAAATCGGGTGGTAGGCCAAGCCTTTGGTTCAACTCCTGAAGTTCCTTGCGATTTGCCGCGTCGTTCAGATACTCTTTCTTGACGATGTCCTTGA
>JAUSEJ010000168.1 GCA_030650265.1 Dehalococcoidia bacterium
ATCAGCGTCTACGCCATCGTCGTTAGTGACAAGAATTCTCAGGGTTCACTCCTCTTCGTTGCTTCGCGTCCAAGTCTGATTTGAAGTCAACACGAAGCCAATGATCTACCGATGTCGATGCCGTAGGGGCGAATCCTTCACGGGAAGGATTCGCCATCACCGTTACGGTGAACAATCCTTCCGCTGAAGGACTACCAACTGATCACCCTGTCATACTCGAATATCAGCTTGATGATATCAGGGTAGTCAAGGGTTTCGTAGCTCTTACGAACCGGGCGGGCCTCAACGTCGGCGAGACAGGCGTAGATTGTCCCATCGAACGGGGGCGGATCGAGCACGGCATCGTTCAAAAGAAGCAAAGCGACTTCGTGCTGTCCGGCCTGTTCTCTGGCCGTTTCGATCGCCCTGCTGTCTCCAATATGGCGGATCATGTGGAGAACCTTCACTAAAACACCACCGTCGCCTGCGCCGTAGCAATATAGCGGGCAATCGCCGATGCGCTCACGATTTCGACGCCGGCACTCACTTCGTCATCGGCGATGCCACGGCTTGCCAACGACTCCTTTTCTACCCATATTGGCGCTTTCAACAGGTGGAGGGTATCGATGGGCTTCTTGATGTCACCGCCGCCGATCCTTTCCGGCGATAGAGCGGTAGTAAGCCAAGCGGCATCGTCCACCAGTAAAACCGTAATGTCGTTGTCGGCCAGAGTCAGGCCAACACTCATCCGGAGGGCCTCGGCGGAGCGCACCGAGCCGAGAGGCGAATATCTTATCACGACCGCCACCTTCTTGTTTTCCATTGAACTGTCGCCTTCCTACGGGGTCCGCTTGAATACAAAACTAGTCCAGCTAGTCAGGAATTATAGCACAAAGCGCATGGCCTCGAAAAGACTATGCATAAGGCTGGGGTCGGCCGGGGTCGCCCGCGGCTTCCTTCAGACCAAAACTCACAAAGTTAACCCTGCAGAGCGCACACAAAGAACGGGGTGGTGAAAATCACCACCCCGTTCTTTGTTAATTGCGAACTAGGCGCCCTGGTTCTGGTTTAGTAACGGCCGCGACCGCCGCCACCGCCACCGCTCGACCTACCGCCGCCGCTGTAGCCACCAGTGCTGGGGCGTTGGGCGGAATAACAGTCTGAGCAGTAGACAGGTCTGTCATTGCGGGGTTGGAACGGTACCTGGGTGTCCTTTCCACATTGGGCGCAGACGGCCGGGAACATCTCCCGCTCGCGGCTGTAGCCGCCGCCAAATCCGCCACCGCCACCACTGCCGCCACGGTCACTACTGTAGCCGCCACGGCTGGTTGCCTTTCGGGCTGCCCGGCACTCCGGACACCGGCCCGGTTCGTTGGTGAAGCCCTTCTGAGCGAAGAACTCCTGCTCGCTTGCCGTAAATACAAACTCGGCGTTGCAGTCTCGGCAGGTTAGGGTTTTGTCTTGCATGTTGCGCTGACTCCTATAAAAATATTTTTGGGACCAATCCGTTAGCGCAGATGCTACAAGGTGGGAGTCTGAACCGATGGGTTGCAGAGCCAACGTTGCGGACCAAGCGAGCTGCGGAAAGAACCACTAGGATCAGTATACACTATATCGCCACAATATGCAAGCAGACTAGTTGGCGATGAATTTGGGTGTTGCCGCGATAGTTGCGGGCAAACTTCAGCAGTCGTTTGAGTACACATAATTGGCCAGAATATGGTCCCAAATAGATACTGAATATGCTGATGATCTCGTTCGCCATCCTTCCGAGAAGTCAAACCTCCTTCCGCTGAAGGACCACCAGTGATGAAGACTGTCTGGTAATTTGCTATTCTCCTCCCCGGACAGACCGGCCATGAAAACATCTGTCCAATAGAATCATAGATGGACATCCGCAAGTGGTATACTATGGCAGTACACAATAGGGTGTTACAAAGAGGGAACCATGATTAA
>JAUSEJ010000178.1 GCA_030650265.1 Dehalococcoidia bacterium
TTCAGCGGCCCGCGTGCCCACGTCCCGTCCGGGCAATTCTGCCATGGAAACCCATTCTTCCTTCATTGGTAACCCGATCTCCGGGGTAACCCGATCTCCGATGATCCGTACCATATTCATCGATCAGCAACAGGCCCTACCGATTAAGTTCGATTCAACTTCGATCCTTGAATCGCCGTGTTTCTCTAAATAGATTCTCCCATGTTCGCCTGGCCCTGGACTGGCCCAACTTGATAGTCCTATTATAGCCCAAGGGCAGATGATAGTATACAAGCTGATTATCGTGTCACATGGCACTACCTTGCGTTTGAATTATCGTCGGCGACGGCGGTTTTGGTAGGGGCGGCGCCGATGGGCGGCAATGACGACCGTGTTAGGTCGTGTATAGAGTCGTGTTCACAGACTAGCAGTCTTCGTCAATGCCACAGAATTGTCCAATTCTAACATATCGACTTGTGACAGTACCCGTCCCATTGGCTCCGACCTCGAGCAGAGACAGGGTTCGAGTTTGTCGCGTTCGCAATTAATGGTCAGCGTCTATACAAGCTCTTCATAGGTCAGTGTTAGACTAAACACTGTTAGGATTCTAGACGTGAAACAACCGCAACGTACCGGTCTTTCTCGCAAGAGAGAGGCAGTCATAAACAAGCTGGTATCATCAGCGGCGTGGGCCGTACATTTGGAGCAGCGGGTGGCCGCCCAATGAGCGGTTTGATTCAGACAGATGCCCCCATCAACCCGGGTAACTCCGGTGGCGCTCTTCTCAACGCCCAGGGTGAGGTCATCGGCATCACGGCGTCTATCGAAAGCCCTGTGGAGGACTCCGTCGGCGTCGGGCTCGCCATCCCGATCAACACGGCCAGGCAACTGCTGCCGCAGCTCGAGAAGGGCCAATCGGTGCAGCACACCTACTGGGGAATCTCCGGCGGGGCGATCACGCCGGACCTCACCGGTAGTCATAACTTCCCGGTTGACAGTGGCATTTTCGTCGTCACCGTGGCGCCAAACGGCCCGGCCGCCAATGCCGGCCTCAAAGGTAGCGATACGACCAATCCCGCCGGTCCCACCGGTGGCGATGTCTTCACCGAAGTGGATGGCAAAGCGGTCAGTACCGTTCAAGATCTCTCTAACTACATCGATACCAAGAAAGTGGGCGACACGGTTACGCTAACAGTAATAAGGAACAACCAGACCATGAAAGTCAAGGTAGTTCTAGGCGCTTGGCCGGCGTCTTCACAAAGCTAGGCATTAGTCTGACTCGCGGTAGAATCAATAGAGGGCTGACCGGGATTTGGGCAGGTTTGCAACCCGCCCGGGTCCCTCCGCCCAGTTTCATGTTGAAAAGTAATCACTTTGCGTATTTGAGGGGGATAATGTATCATGGCAAAGTCAAAGCGAAACAAAACTCCGGGTCGCGTGGCTATTCTGCTGGGTACCAGCATAGCAACACTCACCTTTCTCGTCACCGTAATGAAGGGACCGCAGCCGGGGGCAATTAACATTCCGTCGACCATGGCTCTCAATTCGGCGCCTGTTCAGTCCCAGTCAAGCACCCGAAGCAGCGCCGTTACCTCGACCAGTCCTAGCCTGTCTCAGCAAAGCACCACGCGAGCGCCGGCAGCAGCGGCAGCGCCCCGTTTGCGAACGCGGGGATCATAACGACCACAACAAAGGTTTTGGCTAAAGCCGCGGACCGGGGCAGGCCAATAGGCCTGCCCCCAATGAATATCTTCGTCAGTTAGAACTTAAATGCGG
>JAUSEJ010000192.1 GCA_030650265.1 Dehalococcoidia bacterium
TTTAGCCTGAGGCGTCTTTGCAGTTCGCGTCCGTTTGTGCTGGACCACCGTGCGACACGCTCCGCCCCAACAACTGATGCTGGCTCGGTTTTCGCGCAGACATGACGCCCACCCGCGCAAGGCAACCGGGCTATACCTTCCAGTTTGGCCGTTTAACAACCAGCCCGGGTACTCGCTCAAAATCGCGCAGATTGTGCGTCAGAACGGCGTAGCCATAAGCGAGCGCAGTGGCCGCGATCAGGAGATCGTGCGCGCCTATTAGCTGGCCAGTGGCAGCCAAGTGAGACCAGATTCGGGCATGAGTACGGGCGGCAAGAAGGTCAAATGGGATTACGGTCATAATCCCGAGGATAGCCTCTACAAACGTCTCCCGGCGCAAACGTCGCTCTGCCGTATCGGCACGATACACACCGGCCAACAGCTCTGAAGCTGTGATGCTGGCCATGGCAGCATCTTCAGCCAAAACAGTCTTAACTGTCTCGTCGGGAGGAAGCCCTTGCCGCTCGATGGCGATGAAGATGCTGGAATCGATCAGGATCGCCATTCGGGATCGCCTGCCTTGGGCTGGTTGGCCTGAACGGCCTCGAGGTCGTCGGCAAAACCTTCGTCCGGCCAATTCAGACGGCGAAGACGCTCGAATAATGCCGAAACCGAGAGGCCCCGGATACCTGCCACCGGCAGTACAGCGGCCACCGGCTCCCCGTTGCGCTCGACGACGAACCTCTCGCCCCGGTAGCGAACGCGGTTCAAGACGTCAGATAGACCCTTAGCCAGGTCGGTCGCCGTTATCTGTGTATCCATGCTATCCTCCAGCGGCTAATCCTATTATAGGATAATCATATTTTCTTGGTATGTCAAGCGCCCAGGGCAGGTGGAACTGCCGCCTGACCTTGAATGAATTGGCTATTGCAATTATAGCGAGCCTATGGTAGTTTATCCGTCAGAAGGAACCCGCGAATTTTGCGTCTTTGCGCCTTTGCGTGAAGACCCGGATTCCAAGGATCCTTCTCTCGCGACGTGAGATATCTGAAAGGGGGCTAGCATGAGTGACGGGCCTGT
>JAUSEJ010000196.1 GCA_030650265.1 Dehalococcoidia bacterium
AAATCAGACTTCAAACAGCTCTGACCGACGGGAATTACGAGGTCTTACCACGAAGGCACGGAGACACATAGATTCTATTCTTGGAGTGAGCGGGACTTCCTGAATGATCAAGAATGAGAATCAGGTGCAACGGACAAAACATCTAGATTCCTCCGCACCCTCCGCGCCTCCGTGGTGAATCCGCGTACTCCTGTCACCTAAGCCACTTCTGGCTCCAGACCAGGCCCTAGTCGTCACTCCATCTGGCCAGGATCGCCTCTGTCTCGCTTAGCTCCTGCGGTGTAAGCTTCCAGTTTGCCGCGGCGACGTTGGCCGCGACCTGCTCGGGCTTCGTGGCGCCGGGAATTACCGATGGCACCTCCGGATGGGCTAAGAGCCAGGCTATGGCAAGCTCGCCAACGGTGTGGTCGCGGCGGCGGGCAAAAGAATCGAGTGCAGCCACCAGGGCGAAGTTCTGGTGATTTGACCATTGATAGATAATGGGATGGCAACCACGAGTACCCGGAGGCGCCGGCTCACCGGCCCGGTACTTTCCCGTGAGGATGCCACTGGCGAGAGGGAAATAGGGCACCAGTCCCAGGTTCTTCTCGCGGCAGAAGGGTAATAACTTCGCCTCAACCTGTCGTTCGATGAGATTGTATCTGTTCTGGCTCACAACAGGCGCCCGGTAGCCCTGGCGATCGCCCACCGCCAGTAGATCGCGGGCCTGATAGGCCAGATAGTTCGAGATACCAATGTAACGCACCTTACCCTGGCGCACAAGGCGATCAAAGGCACCCAGAGTCTCTTCCAGCGGCGTCTCCGGGTCCGGCTGGTGCAGGTAATACAAATCGATGTAGTCGGTGCCCAGCCTGGTCAGGCTAGCCTCGCAGCAGGCCACCACTCGATCAATGGCCATACCCCGATTCTCGGGACCCGGACCAACAGCATGACCCACCTTGGTAGCAAGAATGACCTCGTGGCGGTGACCGGCCACTGCCTTGCCGATGAACTGCTCCGACAGCGACTCGCCGTAGACATCGGCCGTGTCGATGAAGTTCACGCCTAACTCCAGAGCCCGGCGGATCACCAGCAGCGATTGCGCTTCGTCACAGAACCAGCCGAAGTTGCCGCCGCCGAGACCAACCGCCGAAACGCTCAGCCCCGACCCGCCGAGTTCCCTATACTCCATAGAAAAACCTCCTCCCCTGTCCCTTTGCTCTACGATTATAGTCGAAGCCTGGCTGTCTTTCAAATAGAGGCCGTGAATTGGCAAATAGTACTTTATTTCTGCTCGCGCTTATGGTAGAATGCTTAAGGGTAGACAATTCAACTGACAATCTGCAAACGGGCGGCCTTTTGCCAGGCCACCATGAAGAAAGGAGACAGCACATGCGTCTAAACCTGGAATCACATCGAACCCGGTTGGCCATTGTCCTGTGTAACGTGGCCGTTTTCCTGGTGATCGCTGCCTGTTTGACCGTGCGCACGATGGCTACGATCAACTCCAACGGGTCAGGCGAGGTCAAAATAAACATGGCAGTCACGGACCTCAAGAAGGCTCTGGCTACGCAGGGGATTGCCGCACCCAAATTTGGCGTCATTGACGACGACAGCAAGAAGCAGATTGAGAAAGCCGGGGCGACGATTGATACCTACAACGAGTCGCAAACCGGTCGGGTTGGGTTTACCATAACAAAGAAGTTTACCAAGATCGAGGATTTCAACTCCACCTATATATCTTTGACCAATTCGATGGGGGACAGTTCCTCCTCGAATAACAATCCGGGGATTATGCCGGCGGTAAAGTTGGAAAAGGGGAGCGGCAATCAGCTAATCTTGAGCGGAAACTGGGACACGAAAGGGCTGCAAGACTTCCAGAAGAGCCTGGATGAAGGCAAGACCAAAGGTCCTGACGAAATGGACATGAGTTCGATCTACAGCACCGTGGGCGCCACGCCCGTTACCGATCCGGCGAAGAACAAGGCGGCGGCCAAAGCCGTCTATGATGCTATGTACAAAGACCCCCCGGCGGCCA
>JAUSEJ010000197.1 GCA_030650265.1 Dehalococcoidia bacterium
AGAAATTTCAAGAACCGGTTCAGCGGCCTTTGGGGTGGTCCCCATGATCCCTGCGGGCGATTGACAGATGTTGTGCGACCGATTAGACTCTGCGTCACGGGGGACAAGACCGACGAGGCCATATAGTGAACAGAAATGGGAAGGCCCGACTGGCGACAGGGTTTCAGTTAATTAGTGGCGTTGGAGTTTAGCGGGAAGGGATAATGATGACTGATTGGGAAGGGCTAACACGGGAGATGGAGCGCTTGCTGCGCCTGAGAACATATCCCATTGCCTATAAGAGACTGGAAAAGATAGAGGAACTGGATAGAATACCAAGGTTGCGGCGATTCGATCGCAACTTCGCGCCGAGAAGCCAGTTTTGCCAGATACCGACACTGGTGCGAAGATCCGGCATGACCATCGGGGTGACCAGGGAAAATTTGGGTGAGCGTTGCGCGCGGATTCACGGCCTGGCGGCCACGACCGGGGAGCAAATCTCGCGGGAGGTGTCTGACTTTGGCTCTAGATGGCTTGACGGGGAAGAGGAAGCCAGGAAACAGATGGCAGAGTATCCCCTCATTCCGCCCGGGCAAGCTCTGGTGCTCGCCCCACTGGCTTCCGGGAAATTCGACCCCGACGTCATCCTGATCTATGGTAGCCCGGCCCAGTTGATGTTGCTGATGAACGGTCTTCAGGTAAGAGATTACGAGCGTTATCAGTTCCACTTCATCGGCGAAGGCGCCTGCGCCGACGGGCTGGCGCAGTGCTACGTGAGCGGCAAGCCTTCCCTGGCCATTCCCTGCTTTGGCGAGAGGAGATATGGCGGCGTCGAAGAGGATGAGATGGCTTTGGCATTGCCGCCAGGCATGATGGAGAAAGCGGTTGATGGGTTGCGGTGGCTGTGGGAGAAGGGGCTACGGTATCCCATTCCCTCCCCTGCTCAACCAGACGTTACCCCCCGGGGACTGGAACGCGGTTGAATTGACCCTGGCAAAAGTAAAGTAATCGTAAGAGCAGGCTATACTGCCGTCATTCGAGTATGTTGCTGTTTTCCCGTTGGCTATTTAAACCGACTGTGAGCGATAGATGAACCAGTCCAGCCGTCGCCCATACGTGGTCCTCGGTATCGTCTCCCTCGCCCTGGCGATTACTGCCGCCAACGGCACAATAGTGGCGGTTGCGCTTCCGAGAATGCTGCAGGATCTCAACACCAGCCTTGCCTGGGTCGGCTGGACCTTGACCGGTTATCTTCTGGCTCAAGGGATAGCCATGCCGGTGGTGGGAAAGATAAGCGACGATTGGGGCGCCCGCCGCGTGTTTCTAGGAGCCGAAGCGCTTTTTGCAATCAGCTCCTTTCTGGCTGGAACGGCGCCCAATGTCTACATTTTGATCGGCGCCCGCATGCTGCAGGCCTTGGCTCACGGCGCCGTGATGACTTCGGGAACGAGCATCGTTAGCGATAGCTTTGGCGAACGACGAGCGACGGCCATCGGCCTCTTCACCTCAATAATGCCTTTGGGAGGTGTGCTTGGCCCCATCGTCGGTGGCTTTGTCATCGACCAGTTCTCCTGGCGTTGGATGTTCTACGCAAACGTGCCAATATGCTCTATCATACTGCTGTTGGGCTTTCTCTTAATTCCAGTCGGCTTGCGTCACTCTCGGGGAAAGCGGCTAGATGTTGTCGGTATCGGGCTGTTTGTGACCGGAATGGTGACGATCTTGTCCGCGATGACCGCCTGGGGAAACGACGTGGAATCCTTCTATAATCCGCTCACATGGCTGAGCGTCGCAACAGGCCTGGCCCTCTTGGGAATGTTCCTCCGGCACGAAGGGCGCACGCCTTCGCCAATTATCGAGCCAGCACTGCTTCTAAAACCCCCGTTTCTGGCGGTGAACCTCTTCAACTTCATTTTTGGCGCAACGCTGTTCAGTTCCATCTCTTTTATTCCATATTATGCCACTGTGGTCTACGGAATGACCGCCTCAGAAAGCGGAGTGGCCATATCCCCGCGCTTTGCGGCAATGTCGATTGCCTCGACAGTTTGCAGCGTCTTTCTCATCCGCCGGGGCTATCGCCTGCCGATGATCGTGGGCTTCATCTTAAACACGGTGAGTCTGCTGCTCATGAGCCAGGGCTATCGCGATATTTCTGTAATGGGTCTACCAATACCAAACATTGTTCTCCTGTCGACAATGGTTTTGTTTTCGGGCCTTGGCCAGGGGACAGCGGCGCCGCCATCCAACAACGCAGGTTTGGATCTCGTGCCCGGGAAAGTGGCGGCGGCGGCCGGTCTACGCGGGTTGTTTCGCTCCATTGGCGGCGTGTTCGGAACGGCCGTCATCATCCTGGTACTTAGCCTCTATCATGATAAAGCGGCCGGTCTGCAGTCCGTTCTGTTGGGTTTCGCCTTCCTTGGCACGGTTGCCATACCGCTAGCTTTTTTCATCCCGGATACCGCCCGCCAGCGTTTTAGGGCGGCACGGGACAACATCTCCTAAATTCTAGTAAATTTATTCTATCGCTCTTTTGGCTTCATTCATTTTTGTTTGTGTCTTTAGAATTTGCTTTATCGCTGTGGTCGGCACTTTTTGGTCGAACTTGATTTGTATGGTTTTGTTCCCTGTTTTGTAACCTTTTTCTTCAAGCGTTTTTCGGTCTTCACTTTGAAGCCGAACGCCAAAGCCAATGCTAAC
>JAUSEJ010000201.1 GCA_030650265.1 Dehalococcoidia bacterium
TCCAGGCTCACTAGGCTTACGTCGGCTCCAGAAGTCACCAGTCCTCTGATGCGCGGCTCAAGGTCCTTGACGCACTCTGCCGACTGCACTAACATTCTATCGAGCAGTTGCTCCTGCTCATCCATCGGGGTGTCCTCCTTTCTAGGTTTGTCTCCTAGAAACCAGGATACCCCATTTCTGCTCTCTTGCCTATATCTATGTCATCCACCCGCTGGATGATCTGGGCGTTGGCCGTTTCCATATAGTATCGCGGCAGTCGGCGCTCTTTCGATTCTGCCTTGGCCTCAAATCGATATCTTCAATGTTCAGCATCGACCAGGGTTTAGGCGATAAGGTAGCCGGTTCAGGCCGTCAGATCGACTAGTACTATCGTCTTACGATCAATCGGACCATCTCCCTATAACTTTTTCAGCGCTGGAGTGTTATACTCTAGTGCGACCCAGTGAAGCCGGAGAATAATATAGGGCGATAAGCACTAAAGGCTATGATTGGGCGCCGGAAGTTTGCCGGCGGGTGGTAAGAGTTACGCATTTCAGTACCATTGGTCGTCTTTTCTGTCGGTAGTCACTAGAGTAGTTTTCAATATGCGCGGAACGGAGATCCTACTGTGTCACGTAGTACCCTCTCTCGGTTTGTTCTTGTCCTCGTTGCTGTAGCCATAGGCGTTACTCAGCTCTCTTCATTCTTCACTCGGGATAGAGATGTCAGCGCCTCGTCATCAGCAACCTCGTTGAATAACAAGGTCTATCTCCCGATCGTGAGTGACAATTATAATGGGCCTACGGCAACCGCTACCGCGACTGATACGCCTACCCCTACGGACACGCCCACGCCGAGTATTTGGGGCTCGCCGCCACCTACTTTGACACCATCCGCAACCTCCACTTCGACGCCGTCGCCGACTCGGACACCGACCGTAGCGCCCGGTTCGACGGCGACCCCAACTTCGACGCCGTCGCCGACGCCGCCACCAGGGTCGACCGCAACGCCGACGCCAACTGCGACTTATACAGCAAGCGCGACGCCGACACAGACGCCCATCAACAGCCGTCTGCTGGGAGTATGGATCGGCGGCGGGGGCTTGACCGTGATAAACGATCTCAAGGCGACAGGTGCGGCAGCTACGAGAATTACCGTAGCATGGAAAAGTATCGAACCCAAATATACCGACCCGCCGACCTACAACTTTTACGTTTATGACGGCCTTTTCGCGGATCTGGCTGCGGCGGGAATCAACCCGAGTGTTGAGATCAGGGGGAATCCTGATTGGGCCGCGAGTACCTACTGCGGCCCTCTCGACCAGCCGGACGGCCCTGCTGCCTTTGCCCGGTTCCTTCGGGCCCTTGTGGCCCGCTACAGCCAACCACCCTACAACGTAAAGAACTGGGAGCTATACAACGAGGCTGACAACCGGGACGCAAATGTTGGCAAGTGGTTGGGTGGCTGTTGGGGCGACTATCCGAAAGAGTATGCTTCTATGCTGCAGGTCGCCTACCCTGCAATAAAGCAAACGGACCCTACGTCTCAGGTTCTCTTTAGCGGGCTTGCTCACGAGCATAGCGGGGCGTTCAACTTTGACTTCCTGGACCAGGTTCTGGCAGCCGGGGGAGGAGACTACTTCGATGTCATGAACGTGCACTACTA
>JAUSEJ010000212.1 GCA_030650265.1 Dehalococcoidia bacterium
TCCATGCGGAGGCTTAAGTGAGAACCTATACTGTGCCCATCACACTGCAACGTGAGGAGGATGGCCGCTGGTCGGCGTCAGCGCCGGACCTTCCCGGCTGCGGTACCTGGGGATACTCCCAAGATGAGGCTTTGAGGCACGTTCAGGAAGCCGTCGCCCTCTACATCGAGAGTCTTGTCGCCCGCGGATTGCCAATCCCGCCTGGCGTCACGGCTTGCGAGGCCACGGCCGTCACCGTAACCGTCACGGCCGCATGACACCGATGCTCCGGTTCGATTACGGCCCGACAGATCGTCAGGGCTCTGAACAAGGATGGTTGGGTTTGGACTCGCTCTCGTGGCAGTCACCGCTGCTACGAAAAAGGCAGTCGCACCGCAATACTGCCCGTTTCATCACCCCGGCGACACTTTGACCCCGGGCACCCTGGCCGACATCCTCGCCGGCGCCGGCTGGACTGATGACGATCTTCGCAGACTACGCCTTGTGAAATAGCTCAGCTTAGTCGGCGGTTCAAGAGACCTGGACTTGACACGAATGCCTCTGATATCAGTAAGTCCAAGTCTCGTGACCCAGTGGTGTCTCATTCAACTCGTCCCGGTGCGCTCGCCAAAGGGGATCGCACTGCTCGACTATGGCGGTGAACCGGTCGTTGTGGTGCTTCTCCAGTAAATGCGCCAGTTCGTGGACGACGATGTATTCAAGGCAGTGGGCCGGCTTTTTGGCCAATTCCAGGTTGAACCAGACCCGGCGGGCCTTGACGTTGCAACTGCCCCATTTCGTCTTCATTTTCTTAATTCCCCAGTCGGCGACTTCGACTCCCAGTGCGTCCTGCCATTTAGACAGTAGGGGCGGAATCAGGGCTTTGAGCTGCTGGCGATACCACTGGAGCAATAGCCGCTCGCGCTGCTCGGCATTGGTTTCGGGGCGCACATAGAGGTCGATAAACGACTTATTGCGAAGCACGATTTTGCCCGCCCCCTGATGGTCGATTACGCAAAGGCGGTAACGCTGGCCAAGAAAGTAGTGGCTCTCGCCATCGACCATCTCCCGTTGGGATTGGCGCGGTTGGGAGGCGAACTTTGCTTGCTGGCGTTTGATCCAGCCCAGCTTGCCGATCACGGCGAGTCGCACGGCGTCGTCGCTCACCGCCAGTGGCGCCGCTACTCGCACCCGGCCATCCGGCGGGTAAACGCCCAGATGAAGATTCTTGATGTCTTTGCGCACCAGCTCCAGGTCTATGCCTCCGACGGTGACCTGGCGGGTCTCAGTAACCATTCTGATTCTTGACCAGTTCCAGAACTTGCTCGGTACGCGCTTCGTAGGTTCCCAGAGCTTCTTTGATTGCCAGCCTTACTTTCTTGACCTTGAACACGTTGCTCCGCCAGTCGTCCTGCCGGCTCTCGTTCACGGCCTGATCCACGGCCATGGCCAGATCCTCGTTCTTTTCAAGGTTATCAAATAGCGCCCGCCTGGCTGGCGTATCGAGTGATTGCGGATAGGATTCGCCGACCACCGGGTTCTGGACCTTCTTCGTCAGTTCGACGATCTGTTCCAGATATTGCTGGTAATCCAGCGCTTCCTGTTTGCGTTGCTTGATCAAGGCATCCAGCAGCGCCGACATCTTCTCGTAGTATTTCGGATTTATCGGTTGCTCGTCCGTGATCAGCTTGCGAACGTTATTCTCGATCGTTTCCGCCACCGCCTCCCGGTTATCGCCGATGCCTTTGGGCAAGGCGGATAGTCCATCCACGCCACGCTCGACGATAAGCTGGATCAGGGAAAGGTCGTCGAACTTTGATAGCTTCTCGCTCTCTTCGGCCCGGATGTAGGTGTCGATCAGGTGGCGCATGGCCGGTTCGTACATCTTGAGGTCGATGTAGTCGCCACTGGCCAGTTTAACCTCGGTGCGAACCTTCTCGTAGTGATCGACGTCCATTTTCAGATAATAGGCGTCGGCGGCCGTGTAGCCGGCCTGCTCCAGTTCGTTGGCCAGATTCGCATAGGCCCGGATGAAGGCGGCGACGCTTTTGTAGAGCGTCAGTCGTTTGGGCTCGTTCTCTTTCAGTTGCTCGCTGTTGCCGGAGTCTTTGGCGCAGAAGTAGCGCAGGTAGGCCATTGTGTCTTTCGGCGGCTCCACCGGCTCGCAAAGCGCCTTAACGGTCTCTCGCGCTTCCTCCAGATGCTCGCGGGCCTTGTCCAGACGATTCTTCAGCAGGCCGGCGACATCTTCCTTGTCATAGGCGTCGAGGGCGCCCGAGGTGTAATCCATGACCGCGCCCTCAAGACTCCTGAACAGGTCCTTATAGTCGATGATATAGCCGAATTCCTTGTCTTCGCCATCGAGGCGGTTGACGCGGCAGATGGCCTGGAAGAGGCCGTGGTCGCGCATCTCCTTGTCGATATAGAGATATGTTGCCGGGGGCGCGTCGAAGCCCGTAAGCAGTTTGTCCACCACGATCAGTAGTTTCATTTGACCGGGCTGCTCGATAAACTTCTTCTTCACGTCCTTCTCGAATTCCTCGATCCGGTAGATAGCGTGCTCGGGTGGGTCGTTGAACCATTCGGCCAGCATGTTCTGGTATGTGGCAAACTCGTGCAGGCTTTCCGTCTCCCCCTCAGCGCTTTCCTCGCCCTTGATGTTGGCGGGCGATGGCCGATAAGAAGTGACGATAGCGCACTTGCCTTTGAGATCGGTTTGATTGAATAGGTCGAAGAACTTGCAGGCCTGG
>JAUSEJ010000219.1 GCA_030650265.1 Dehalococcoidia bacterium
AGATGCTCTGGAACCTCGTTCTTCTCGCGGTCTTCTGGCGCTTGCGCAAAACCCTTCGCCCCGACGGGTTGCTGTTTGCCCTCTACGTTGGCGGCTATTCCGCCGGCCGTTTTCTTCTTACCTTCGTTCGAGAGGAGCAGATCGTTGCCTGGGGCCTTCAGCAAGCCCAAATCATCTCCCTGTTCGGCTTCGTTGGGTCCGCTGCTCTCATCCTTTATCTCATGGCCCTCCGTCCCAAGCCCCAGCCGGCTGTTGTGCCCAAGAAGAAGAGGGCCTGAACGGGGATTCCGAAACACAAAGACACAAAGGCACAAGGTAGGAGATTCACAGCACTTCCCAAAGGACTCTGTGTTTCTCCTTATGCCGTCTCCCCATTTCCCAGTCACAACAGTGAGTGTTGCTTGGCCGTCACAAACCCTAAAACTTTTGTGTCTTAGTGTTTCATCGTACCCTGGCACACCAGAAGGTGTTACTTGGGCAGGTCGGAGAGATAAAGCTTTTTGTCGGTGAGAACGTAGATCTTCCCACGTGCCTCGTCGACGTAGAGGCTGCGAGGGTTGTCTTCCAGCGCTTCGCCGACAAACTGGCGCTGGAACTTGCCATCTTTGCTGAACACCACCACCCTATTGTTCCCGGCGTCAAGCACGTATACAGACTTGCTCGCCGGTGAAATCACAATAGCAGTGGGATTGGTAAGACGCTTGTCTAGTTGATCCTGATCAAAGGTTTCGTAGCGGCCGCCGACGAACTTCAAAACATTGCCGCCACGGGTCAGAACATAGATGTCAACGTCTATGGCGAAATCGACCGCATCTCTAATGTCGGAATTCTCGAGCAACCCCCTCATGGGACTGTTGTAGCCATCATCGGTGGGGAAATACCGCCAAATCTGACTGGCGCTCGGATCGAGGATATACAGATTCGCATTGTAGCCCATCGCCAGGGCGGGGTTTTGCCACGCTCCGGTATCGCGTACCGCTAGGGAGGTCAGGCCTTTACCCGGAGTGAACTGGAACAGGTTGCGGGCGCTGTCGAAAAGGAGCAGGTTGCTGCTTGGGCGAAAAGGACTTTGCTGGCCCATCCAGAGGACACTGACCAGATCGCCAATCTGAATGTTGCCAACTTTGTCACCCTTCTTGGCCACGAAGGTGTTTCTGCCCACTTTGAGAGTACCGGTAGCAAGGTCAATGCCAAACTGGTAGACCCTGCTGGTTCCTCTGTCGAGAACATACGCATCCTCTCCTTCGACAATCAAGTTGGTAAGGTTCTTCGCTCCTCCTTCCACTTTGGTCAAATCGGTTAGCACCCTCGCGTTAGGCAGTCTCACCACGGCATTCAACTTGGCGGTATCGGCCAGTATTCTCTGTTTTAAGGTTCTTGCCTTGGCATCACTCTTGTTTAGAAAAAGAGCATCGTTCACCATATGATCGGCATCGTTTAACAGGCTGCGTGTACGCGCCAGGTCGCCAGCGACAAGGGCGCGCTCTCTCGTAGTGGTAGCAGAGCTTAGGGCGCTCTCGAACTTGTCCTGGTCCTGCCTATCGGTAAAACGATTGTAGAGAGTCACCAGTGAACAAGCGATGAGGCCGGCCATCAATAACATAAGTAAGAATAGTGGCAGTCGCAAACTGCGGCCCCGGCTCCTTCTGCCCTTCAAAGGCTTTAGGGAGTCGGTCTTCGGCCCATCTAGACCACTGCCCTTGCCTTTGACTTTGGCCTTGGCCAGCTTCGTCTGGACTTCCGCCTTGGGGACATCTTTGGCTAGCGCTGGCGAATACTTGGGCACCCTGGCAACTGGCCGTCCTAAGGCGGTACGGTCGGTTTTGACAAGCCGCTTGCCATTGCTTCGGCGGATGAGGAGAGACCGCAGGGCTTTCGATGCCCTATCTCTATCAACTCTGGGCAGTCTAACCCGGGAGAGCGCCGATCCGAATCTGCTCAAGGACGACGCTCGTGCAGGAGAAGACGAAATCTCGATGCCCGGCCCTGGCTCTTTGAGGGCGAGAGGACGGGTATGACCACTGCGCTTTGTTGAGTGCTCGAAGCGTACTGCCAGAGCGGAGAAACTCGTAGCGTCCTTGAGGGAGTGACCCAGTCGCAGGAGAATCGCGTCGGGCTGAAGGGCAAGAAGCTCGGGCAGATCGCTTTCCACTGGCGTGGCGGCAAGCATAGAAGAAGCCATCAGAATCACGTCGCCGGGCTGAACGTGGTGGTGGAAAAAAGATACGTGCACTGCGTCGTTGCCACCCAAGGGAGTGGACCAACTAGGCAGAGCGCGGGAACTGGCTTCGGGTAAACGCGATATTTGGCCGTTTAGACGGGCGTAGGCTACGGCCGGCCCGGCCTGGGCGAAGTAGACCTGGCCGTCCCGCAGAACAGCGCAGGTGACACCAGCCACAACTCGTTGATCCGGCATGCTGCGCTGATTTTCGCCGGCCAGCTCCTGGTGAGCTGTTCTGATGGCCGTGTTGAGGCTAGAAGTGAGAGACCGGTTGCTAGCTTTGAACTCCCGACCGATTGTTTCAGCGATGTACCGGCAAGCGTGGTCCAGATTCAGCCCGGTGCCTTCAACGAAGACGTATAGGGTGCCCGCTCCCCATGGAGACTTGAAATCAAAAACACCAGCGCCAGGTGTCGAGTTGCGACTGCCGCCGTGGAGTATCGCTAGTTGAGCTGTTTTAGACGAAACATCCATTGCCTATCCTCGGCGAGCGTTACAGGGGGCAGTATACCAGAAAGAAGTTTTTCGTGTATATCGCGTTAACATAGAACATACGTTCTGTTACTCAGCCGAACCAATCTTTGGATGGTGTAGTCGAAGAAGTTGCTGAAGCTTCCGCCCCGCAGACTAATCGTCGCGCCCAGACCGAGTCGGTCTGAAACGTGCGCCCACGGAGGGTCCAGCCGTGGCTAATCTGGGATCTGATCTGCGGCATGGTACGAACTGCGCACCAGGGGCGCCGACTCCACATTGCGGAAACCCAGTCGCTCTCCTTCGGCCTTAAGCGCGACGAACTCCACCGGCGAATAGTAGCGAACGATGGGTAAATGCTGCCGGGACGGACGGAGGTACTGCCCGATGGTGAGTATGTCGCAGCCTGCCTCCCTCAAATCAGCCATTGCAGCCAGCACCTCGTGCAATTCCTCCCCAAGGCCAAGCATGAGGCCCGATTTGGTGAGACAACCAGGGGTCAGGGTTTTCGCATTTGCCAGAAGCTGAAGGGACCTCTCATAGATCGCCTTTGGCCGGACGAGAGAGTATAGGCGGGGGACAGTTTCGAGGTTGTGGTTGAGGATGTCTGGACCGGCAGTCATCACCATTTGCAGGGCGGCGAAAGAGCCCTGAAGATCGGGAATGAGCACCTCGACGCTGCATCGCCGGTTGCAGGCTCTAAT
>JAUSEJ010000233.1 GCA_030650265.1 Dehalococcoidia bacterium
GCATGCTTAGGCCGAGAACCAACAACATATTGCCAAGGATACTGCCGGTGATTGATGCCTTTACAACTTCATACAAGCCCTCCCGAACGGCAAAGAAAGCGATGATTAGCTCGGTGGCATTGCCGAAGGTGGCGTTAAGGAAGCCGCCCAAACCGGGTCCGGTGTGCTCAGTGATTTCTTCCGTTGCCTGGCCGATAAGTCCGGCCAACGGCACGATAGCCAGCGCCGCCGAGCCAAATACCCATACATCCCAGGCATGAGACAGCTCAAGTACTAGACTTATTGGGACAAATATCAACATGAAATTCAGACGGCTCTGGCCGAGAAAGCGCCTCAAATCGCGGAGGAGAACGATGGTTGGAGACATCACTGGGTTGATCTACACCTCACTTTAGATAATTGCCTGTCACGCCTGTCCGTGGCTTTGCTATCATCTCATCTTTCGCGCGTCGACGCAAGTCGGGCAGGGCAGAAAAATAGCATTCGAATCCGTGATGTTTTGCCGTCAATTTGGTATACTAAGCTAGACAAGATCGCTCTTGACACATACAGAAACGAAATAGTGAATTGAGTCGCCATAGGGTTGGTGAGCTACTTTGTGGCGCCGAGATTGAATCTCGTTGTTCGAGGTGACGGATGAAGAAGGGTAAGACCGGCATACTATTGGGGGCATTGGCCCTGCTGGCTGTGATGGGCTATAGCCTCGCCAATCGGAGTTCCGCAGCCCCTGCCGAGCCCTTTGCCGTGCGGCCTGGCCATACCGCCGGTGACTTCTCGATCAAACTGTTCTCCGGAGGAAAGTTCACACTCTCAGAGCAACGGGGAAAGGTCACCGTTGTAAACTTCTGGGCCTCATGGTGTGCTCCGTGTAGGGAGGAGGCACCGCTGCTGGAACAGGCATGGCAGAAATACAAAGATCAAGGGGTTATTCTCGCGGGAGTGAACGTCTGGGATAAAGATCAGGATGCCCGCTCCTTCATCGAACGATACGGATTAACCTTTGCCAATGGACCTGATAGTGCGGAGACCATCGCCGTCGACTACGGTGTAACGGGGCTGCCCGAGACCTGGTTCATCAAAGGAGACGGCAAGCTCGCGCGACGATGGATTGGCGCGCTAAGCGGACGGCAGGTATCCACTTTTATCGAGGAGGCTCTGCGATAGCATGATTGCGATGAGGGATTTCCTGGTCGCTATTCTTATAGCGGCTAGCCTAACCGTAATTTCAGTCACGCAGGCAATTGCCGGCGGCCCGGTCGTCCCGGGCGATCAAGAGGTGCGCCAAATCGCCGAAAATCTCGTCTGTCCTATCTGCAATGGCCAGTCGGTCGCCGACTCGAATTCTCAACTTGCCCAGGATATGCGCGTGGTAATCAGGAAGAAGGTTGAAGCGGGCGAATCGCGAGATCAGATTATGGGATACTTCGTCGACCGCTATGGCGAGGGGATCCTTCGGGCCCCTCAAAACAGTGGCTTCAACCAAGTTCTTTGGTGGCTGCCCGCCCTCGGCCTTCTCATCGGCGCAGGCTTTTCGGTGATTATGGCCCGCCGTTGGAACGCCAACCGACGGGCGTTCTTGCCAGTTGAATCTGGCTCGATTGGTATGACCGGTGAGGAGCAAGAACGTTACCACCAGCAACTTGAGCAGGCGCTAAGGCATGATTCCTGATCATCTCCACAGACGCCAGGACCCATTGCCAACAAATGCAAACCCTGATACAATATCGGAAACGAGCAAGCTTCATCTGCTTGCTTAACCTGGACCGGGGCAGGTCTCGGGAGTATTAAATTGAGTGTTGAAGGACCCCTCTAAGCGAACCTCAGGCCACGATCGAAAGTCAGCCGGTCGAACAGAAGTCGGAAATCCGCATTGCCATATCTGCCGATGGCCGCCAGGCCCGGCTGAGCCTGACTGCAACCCCAAATTTCAGGTAGTGTTGAGACGGCAACCATAGAATCGGGTGGTTCCATCTGGATTGCCAAGGGTGTACTCGGGCATAACAAGACTGTTATTAAAGTAGCCAAGGAAATCCATTTGAAGTTTGCGTCCAACGCCGCCATCATCGCCGGTGGCGACATTTTCGTCCATGGGGAGATCGTCACCTGCCGCGTGGAGAGCGGCGACGATATCTCGGTCGGCACCAAGGAAGCAACACGCAGCCGGATAGTCGGCGGCAAACTGAGCGCTGCCCGGTCGATTCAAACCGTTGACCTTGGCTCTGATGGCGGCGCCATTACCGTTCTCTCCGTGGCGCAGAAGGCAATCGCTTCTTTTCAGCGTCAGGAGCGCGAGACTGCGGAACGCCTGACAGCCCTCCAACAAAATCAGAAGACTATTAATGCCGAAGTGGCCAAGTGCATGAGAATGCGGTCGGCCGGCGAGATACGTCTTGATCAATCCGGGGCTCCCCTTCTCGATCGATTGACGCTGGCAGCCGGGCAGATTCAGGAACAGATACTCAATATCGAGAATCAACTGGCGGAACGCAAGGCGGAGATGGCAAAGCTTGACCACTTCAAGGTGGTCGTTAACGGCAATCTTTTCCCCGGCGTTCAGGTTGAGATCGGGCCCTGGAAGAGGACGCTCCGGTACAAGCTGAGCCGGGTTCAACTGATTGCCGATCGAGAAAGTGCCTCTATTGTCGTGGTGAAACTATAAGTAGTCCGGCGCGACGCCTGTACGATGGGTCACGCCAGACTATTGCGCGGTTAATATCGCTATTTAGACGCTAACTCGCGACAGTTCGATACATATTTCGCCCACTAGGTTTGCTCGCGGCAGACTTGATGTTCCACACCTTTGCGTCGGGAGTCTCGTCCGTCTTGAACTTCTCGACGGTTTCCTTCAGTTCCTCGGCCATCTGAAGTAGCGTTCTGCTGGCTTGGACGCTATCATTTGCCCTTGCCCGCAGTTGCTCGGCGAGAATAGTAAGATCCTGGGCCAAAGCACTGCTTTCTTCCGACACGCTAACCCAACTTCCGCAGTTTGAAGTGAGAATGAGTTCTTTGGATTGTTTTTCACGCTTAGAGGAAGCTGTTGGACGGGGGTTCTGAGCATGGGTCGGCGCCAAAACGTGATGTAGTACCAAAAAACGTGTGGCCGGGTTCCGCTATAATGCAGGCATGTATCTGAAACGTTGTGGTCAAAACAAGTCGCGTAAGGATGGTTTCTACTGGGAACTCGTGGAGTGCCACCGGACAGAACGTGGACCGAGACAACGTGTGGTTGCCTATTTGGGAGATATGGAGGAAGCGGCTTGCATCGGTGTGAAGCAGGCGGCGATGAACCGGGCTGGATCTTGGTCCTTCAGATAAAGGACGACTTTTCGATGAAGAGGGCGAGCCTGAATGGGTAGAAGTGGACAGCAAGCGAGTCCGAGTGGAACGTGTACGGGATTTTGGTCCTTCTTTGGAAGGACTGGCTGGGCTTGCATATTCTCGACAAGCTCGGCCTGATCTCTCTTCTCGACCGGCTGCTGCCGGTAGGCCGGGAGGATATCCCATGGTCCTTCCTCGGAAGGATGGTGCTGACGCTCGTGCTGATGCGCTCCCTCTGTGGAAGGACGAGCCTTCGAGTGAACTGTACATCGCCGAAAATGCGTACGAGAGAAGCGTCCTCGGAGATCTGCTCGGGATTCCCGCCGACAAGGTGAATTACGACCGGCTGTACCGGGCTTTGGACAAGTTGCTACCCATAAGGAGGAGATGGAGAAACATCTCAAGGTGCGACTGGGGGAGCTATTCCAGTTGGAGTACGACTTGCTGCTGTACGATATCACCTCCACCTACTTCGAGGGGACGTATGAACGGAACGATCAAGCGCAGTTCGGCTATTCGCGAGACAAGCGGTCTGACTGCACTCCCTTCCAAGGGAAGGAAGTATTGGACTGGTGGTTAGTCGAGAGGGGATGCCGCTGGGATACGAGCTGGTCGTTTTGACACAAGGCGGAACACATGTTGCCGTGAAGAAATCCGTTCAACTTGGATTCATACTCGACTACGCCCTCAGAGCCCTGCACCCCTTTCAGCACCCAGGTCATTTCGGCCGTAAAGCGCAGGCCCTGATAGCCTGCGGCCAAAGCGCTCTCAATCTCCTCTCGAAGGGTGGCAATGATCACATCAGGATCCAACAGTCCATCCGGAGCCAGAGAGGCGACGCATGAGACAAAGCTCAACTGCTGGTTTGTCATGGCACTAGCAACATCAAAGCCTTCGCCTATAAGACTCTTTATGATGTCCTCCGGATGGTAGTGATAGAACCTCCTTTTTGCTGGAGTGGTAGAGCTCTCTGGCAAATCACACCTTCAGTCGGACTGTGACACTAACCCGTGCCTCATAGCGAAAATGGCCGCCTGGGTTCGATCGACAACGTCAATCTTACTAAACAATACTGTCAGTTTGTTCTTTACCGTGCCGTTTGCAAGCCCCATTTTCCTGGC
>JAUSEJ010000240.1 GCA_030650265.1 Dehalococcoidia bacterium
GTAGTTTACTTATACTCCCTCCCACCGACCACTTGGCCAATAAGCATAAAAATTAGGTGTCCCGGATCGATTAAACCGGGGCGCATGCTGTTTGATAACCGATTAGCAGAGGGATGTTGACATGGCCAAAAACAACAATGGCGCCAACCTCGGTTTTGAACGGGAATTATGGCAGGCGGCCGATGCGCTCCGCTCCAACATGGATGCCGCCGAATACAAGCATGTCGTCCTCGGCCTGATCTTCCTCAAGTATATCTCCGACGCCTTCGAAGAGCAGCACGCTAAACTCGATGCCGAACGCGCCCAAGGCGCCGACCCGGAAGACCCGGATGAGTATCGGGCCGTCAACATCTTCTGGGTTCCCAAAGAAGCCCGCTGGTCAAACCTCAAAGCCAATGCTAAGCAGCCCACCATCGGCAAGACCGTAGATGAGGCGATGCTCGCCATCGAGCGCGATAACCCTTCGCTCAAAGGTATGCTCCCCAAGGATTACGCCCATCCGCGCCTCGACAAGCAGCGCCTCGGCCAGCTCATCGACCTGATCGGGAACTTGTTGCTCGGAGGTGAGGCCTATCGCTCCCGGGACATCCTGGGGCGCGCGTTCGAATACTTTCTTTCTCAGTTCGCCAGTGCCGAGGGCAAGAAGGGCGGCCAGTTCTACACGCCCCGCTGCGTCGTCCGCGTCCTCGTGGAGATGCTCGCTCCCTACAAGGGCCGGGTTTACGATCCCTGCTGCGGCTCGGGAGGCATGTTTGTCCAGTCGGTCGAGTTCGTCAAAGCCCATGCCTCAGGTAACGGCAACGGCGGCAAGGCCAAGGCCGATGTCAGCATCTTCGGTCAGGAATCCAACCACACCACCTGGCGGCTGGCGAAGATGAACCTCGCCATTCGGCAGATCGAGAACAATCTCGGGAAGGAACATGCCGACAGCTTTCACCAGGACCTGCACCCGGACCTCAAGGCCGATTATGTCCTGGCGAACCCGCCGTTCAACGACAGTGACTGGCGCGGCGAGATGCTCAAAGAGGACAAGCGCTGGAAGTATGGTATCCCGCCGGCAGGAAATGCCAACTACGCCTGGGTCCAGCACTTCATTCACCATCTTGCCCCCACCGGCATGGCGGGTTTCGTCCTGGCGAACGGTTCCATGTCCTCCAACCAGTCCGGCGAGGGGGAAATCCGCAAGAACATCATCGAGGCGGATCTCGTGGACTGCATGGTCGCCCTGCCCGGCCAGCTCTTCTATTCGACGCAGATTCCCGTCTGCCTCTGGTTCATCGCCCGCGACAAAAAAAATCCCCCTCGCCCGCGTGCGGGAGAGGGCCAGGGTGAGGGTCGGGATCGTCGCGGCCAGACCCTTTTCATCGACGCCCGCAAGCTCGGCACGCTGATCGACCGCGTCCATCGCGACCTGACCGATGACGATATCGCCAAGATTGCCGACACCTACCACGCCTGGCGCGGCAAAGCTTCTCCATCTCCCCTTGCGGGAGAGGGCGGGGGTGAGGGGTATAAAGACATCCCCGGCTTCTGCAAATCCGCCACCCTGGACGACATCCGTCATCACGGCCACATCCTCACGCCGGGCAGATACGTCGGGGCGGCCGCGATCGAGGACGACGGCGAACCATTCGAAGAGAAGATGGCCCGCCTCACCGCCGAACTTCGCGGGCAGATGGAGGAGTCCGCCAAGCTGGACAAGCTCATCTGGGCCAACCTGGAGGAGATCGGTTATGGGAGATAAGCTCACAAATTTCGATTTTACCGCCCTGGTCGCTGCCATCCGACAGACGGATGAACAATTAGCAGCTCAGGCAGGCAAAGCGGTCAATATCAGCCTGACGTTGAGAAACTGGCTGATCGGGGCACATATTGCCGAATATGAACTGCGCGGCGCCGATCGGGCGACCTACGGGGATCGGCTTATGACCGAACTTTCCCAGCAACTGACAAGTTATGAGGTCAGCAATTGCAACCGTCGGCAGCTTTACGACTATTTGAGATTCTATCGCACCTATCCACAGATTGTGGGGACAGTGTCGGCACAATTGAAAAACCTTCTACCGGCAGGAATTGTGCCTGAGCGCATGAAAGTGCCGACAGCGTCGGCACAATTGGCTTTACCCCCCACGAAACTCTTGAACAGCCTTTCCTATAGCATGTTGAAGCTGCTGACGGATTTAAACGACGATCTCCAGCGCGCTTTCTACGAAATCGAGTGCATCCGGGGTAATTGGTCGGTGCGGGAACTAAAGCGCCAAATCAACAGCCTCTACTATGAGCGATCCGGCCTGTCCAAGGATAAGCGAAAGCTTGCCGAACTGGTCCGCTCCGGTGCGGAAATCGAGGAACCGAAGCTCACGATTCGCGATCCGTATATTTTTGAATTCCTTGGTCTCAAACCCGCGGAGGTCATGAGTGAATCCCATCTGGAAGACCAGATTCTGGATAAGTTACGGGAATTTCTGCTGGAATTGGGACATGGGTTCTGCTTTGAAGCCCGGCAAAAACGCATTCTCATCGGTGATACGCATAACTTTGTCGATCTGGTGTTCTACCACCGGATACTTAAGTGCCATGTCCTGGTGGAACTCAAGCTGGC
>JAUSEJ010000747.1 GCA_030650265.1 Dehalococcoidia bacterium
GTCCTGAAAGATTCCTGGACCCTCACCCTGCCCTCTCCCTTTGCGAAGGGCGAGGGTCCTGTCCCCTCTTCCGCCGTCCTTCGGCTGAAGGAGGAGAGGGCTAGGGTGAGGGCCTTCTTGTAGCCGTTCCATCAAGGTCTATCAGGACCACGTCGATCCACATGATTTCTTCAGCTCCATCAGTATGCTGTCTTCGGCGGCCGTTTCGATTGGCCTCGAGGCAAGCCAGGAAGGATCGTAGGAGGAGAATGCGTCGGTATACCCGGTCTGGTATTCGTACTTTGGGACCCAGCTAAGCTCGTGTATTGCCTTTCCAACATCAAGAACACAGTCACAATCGCGAAACGGGAAGAAATCACGAACCTTCGCACCGATGAAACGGTAAGGCACAGGAACGATGTTTGCCTCCGTTCCCGCCAACGTGGCCAGCAGTTCGACCAACGACTTGAAGGTCATCGCCGTCGGGTTGCCCACATTGAAGACTTGACCTGAGCACTTATCGCGCTGGCTCGACGCTAGCCGGATGAATCCGTAGAGGTCTTCGACGTGGATGAACTGGACGACTGATTGTCCGTCGGGCACTAGGACGGGACGGCCACGAAGCAGTCTGCTCCAGAAGAACCGCTCCCGTTCGTGAGCGTTTCCCGGACCGTAGATATAAGGAGGCCTGATGATAGTGACGGCGAGTCCGTACTCTCGAGCCTGGCCGAGAAGAAAGTCGTCCGCCTGCGCCTTGCAGAATCCGTAGTCCCCCCAAAGCCGTGACCTCCCGGTAGGTCGGCTTTCAGACAACGGAACCGAACCATCTTCGACATAGACGGCTGCCGTACTCAAATGCATCCAGTGATCGAATCGCCCATTTAAGGCAGACCAAACGATTTGACACTGCTCGACGGTGTAGCAACTGGTATCGACGACCAAATCAAATGAGTGCCCCGCGAGGGCCATCATCATTTGCTCAGAAACGCCTCGATCGGCCACCAGTTGCTCGGTGCCTTCTACCCTTCGGGTTCCGCGATTCAGCACTGTCACATTATGGTGGTCTGCCAGGAAACCACGGACTATGGCCCGCCCGACAAAGTATGAACCGCCAATAACCAGAACGTTCAAGATCTCCCCTCTTCAAGTCCGCCCGTATCAGTGAGTAGCAACCCGTTGCCGCCAGACGTTCAGAATCATGGGACCGTTGGTGAAAGCCACCTCATCTGGCAACTCATCTGGCCCAAACCAGCGCAACTCGACAATATCGTCCCCGGCTTTTGCCTCGCCGCTAACGACCTCGGCCAGGAAAAAGATGTTAATTGTGTAGTCACCGCCCTCACCATACGTATCGACGATTATGTCCAGAATTTCGCCGGTCCGCACTACCAGCCCCGTCTCCTCTACCACCTCCCGCATCGCCCCGTCTGCCGGATGCTCCCATGGTTCGAGAAAGCCGCCCGGGATGTCCCACCACCCTTTGAATGGGTCGATGCCACGGCGGCCAAGGAGCACCTTCCCCTCCCGTATAACCAGCGCCCCGGCGCAGGGCTTTGCATTCTGGAAGTGCACCTCACCGCAGGCGGGGCAATCCTGCCGGATGATGTGCCGTAAGTCGGCTGGTAAATGTGGCAACTCATGGCCACAACGAGGACAGAAACGAAACAACGGCACAGGCTTTCCTCCTCATTTTTCGGCGCTCAAGTTTTGAAAGGTCTTTAGAGTATCGCTTGGTTGCAAGGCCCTGATCGCTGCCAACGCTTCGCCAGAAATCGACGGCGTCTTCATGGAGTCAAGCTAGTGTCGGCTTGTCGACATCAGTATTTTGGATCACAATATCTGCCAGTGTCTGCGGTTCAACACTTTGCAGGTATATTTGCTGGCCGGGCACGTACCTGTTCAGATAGCGTTCCATCGTGGCCTCCATCGACCCGAACAAGG
>JAUSEJ010000261.1 GCA_030650265.1 Dehalococcoidia bacterium
AAGGCATCGAGGCTTACCTGAAAGAAGGCAAAGCCCCGTCTACCGCCCTGAGGCGTGTTTTCGCCAGCATCAGGGCATGGCTGGTGGCTGTGTACGATGCGCTCAAACAAGGACGTCTGGACGCTGAATTAAGCCCTGAAATACGCGGCGTGTTCGACCGGCTGTTGGCAACTGACCAGGAGATCGACGCCGCCAAGGAAGTTACGCAGCCGGTGTTCACGACCGCCGTTGATATGGGCTACACGGATATTCAGTTCGCTGCCTATCGCCAAACCATTGAGGACGCCAACCGAGAGGCGCAGGAAGACATTGACGCCAAGATCATGGCCGAATACACGCGAACGCTTACGGAAGTATGGAAAGAGGACAAGGCCAAGGTGCAGGTCGAAGTTGAAGCCGAGCTAGACGTAGAGCCAGTCTACGCCGCCATGGCAAAGATGCAGGCAAACGGCGTCAAGATCGACCGCACACAGGCCAAGAACCTGCCACGCAACCTGACGGCCAAAGACGGCATACCGGCTGACATGGCTGCTGAAATGCTTGGCTTTACGTCTGGAGAGGCTCTGGTAAAGGCGCTGTTATCAGTGGAGAACCGCAAGTCTCGCGTGGCGCGTGAAACCGACCTGAGGATGAACCAAAGATTCGGCGACATGATGGCCGATGGAACCATCGTCGAAGAGGCCAGACAGGCTCTCGCCAACGACACCCGCGCCAAGGTTATCGAGGCTGAGATAAAGGCACTCAACAAGAAGGCCCGTGAGGTAAAGCCGTTCCTCAAGGCCAAGGAGAAGGCCGACAAGGAAGAGGCCCGTGCAGGCCGAGACATATACAAAGCCCTGGTTCCGAAGCTCGCTGACGTTCGAGGGCACGCTGCCTCTGTGATCGCCGCCAAGCCGATCCGCGAACTAAAGCCCATGCAGTATTACAACACCACACGCCAAGCCTCCCGCGCAGCGGTAGAGGCCGTGCGGAAGAAAGACTACCTGCTGGCGGCTTACCACAAGGGCCGCGAACTGCTGAATATGGAACTCTACCGTGCCGCCTTAAAAGCGCAGGAAGACATCGAGACCGGCAACGAGAAGCTTCAAAAGGTGTTCGTCTCGGACATCAAGCAAGCCAAAACCCGCAACATGGATATGGTCAACGCGGCCAGAGCCATTCTTGCCAGCCACGGTTTAGGAAAGACCGAAGAAAGCCCATCTAGCTATCTGGAAAAGATGCGCCAGTACGACCCAGAGATTTACGAGAATCTTCGCCCTATTTTCGATCCGGCCATTGCCTCCATGAAGAACTACAAGGACATGACGGTAGAGGAATATATCGGCATGCGTGATGCCGTGTTCGCTCTGAT
>JAUSEJ010000287.1 GCA_030650265.1 Dehalococcoidia bacterium
CCGGTCCCAAATGGCGACTTTGTCAAGGACTTCGGAGTCTTTGATGCCATGGCGTAAGACGTCCCACTTGACGATGATCTCGCGGGCGAGATCCGGGTACATCTTCTGTAGTTCGTCGACTCGGGTCATTGACCACTCCTCTTTGTAGCCTGATGCGAATCCATCGCCAATAAGCTAGCTCCCCAACTGTTCACTTTTCACGGGCGACCGTTCCGAGGAAACGAACTTGGTCAGCCAGTTTAGCTCGTTTGGAACGGTATCGGCCAACCAGTTTGCGGGATTGCCTTTCAGGGCTACCATCCCGATCTCGCCAGCATAGAAGTGCTCGAGGCAGTCCATAGGGCACTGCATCAGCTTGTTCATCTTCTCGTAAAGGCCGTATTCCAACATGGCCTGATGGTGGGCCAGTCCGGTGTCCAGGTAGTAGTCCGTCGGTGGAAGCTTCTCGTGGCTGGACTTGTCATCGCCGTAAACCGAGCCGGCGCCAAGGCGAACGGCATGAAAAGTGGGGAAGACGCCATGGCTGACCATCCAGCGAATTCCTTCGATGAGGGAATCCCGGGAGACCTCCCATGACTTGTCTCCGGTCCGGGCCAACAAACTGACGCCGCCGACAAAATTACAGCCGACCTGTCCGGTGCCGAAGACATCTACACCCTCTTGATAGGCCTCCAAATAGCGCTCGTACGACTTGTATTTGGCCTTGCCAGGACATACCTCGGCAAAGATTTCTGGCCCCCATACTTCCAAATTGAAAGCGAGGCAGGCGAGTCCCGAGTCCTTTAGTCTCTGCATGTCTTTCCTGTCCATAGGAGGTGTGCTAATGAAGAGGTTGGGGGTGTACGAAGCGGCGCTGGCGATTCTCTCCACGAAGCGGCAATGCATCGTCGCCTCCTGCTCACCGCTTCTGAAGGCGCCGCTCTGAAAACGTCCTTCCACGAAATGGATCTCAGACGCCATCATCTTATAGGCCTCGACGGTGTCCTCGAGATTTATCGTGACGGCCGGATTGAGGCCGATGGCGCGGGCATCGTCGTAAGTTGAATTATAGTTGCAGAACTGGCAGTCCTCGCCGCGCGTGAAGTACTCGCAGAACCGCACCGGGGCAATCTTGAAGCAACGACGAATGGGAGTTACGAGGGTGGTGGCCGCGGTTCCTTTGCTCGTAACGAGTTGATCCGCCCACTGTTTGTGGGGCGGAAATTCCACGTCCTCGACCCAGTCCTCTCCTTCGTAGAGAGCAAACTTATCAGATCCTACTTCCCTGACCTCATACGGGCTTCGCGAATCCCTTATGACAATTGACCCGATGCCGCCCTTCATATACATGGCATTCGGCGTAAACACCTGACCTGGTCTGGCAGTCTCCGGTCTTTTCCCTGCCACCTCCTTCAAGGTCACGTCGTTATCGCGGCTTTGGTAAGATCCTCCCCGCCACCAGGTACCTACCTTGTATAGTGCCTCGGAATCCCTGATTCCCCGACTCAGGACCTCCCATTTGATGATGATCTCCCGCGACAAGCCATGATATTTCTCTTGAAGCACGTCTACTCGGGTCACTACTTTATCTCCTTCTGGCTAGATTGTTCCCCCGATTGACCGCGGGCGACGCATGTTCCGACCTGTTCTAATCTATGGCTCGTATTGTATGGAACGCCTCCCAGATGGCGTTGATTATTCGCCTTGGCTTGAC
>JAUSEJ010000297.1 GCA_030650265.1 Dehalococcoidia bacterium
CTGCGGAGGGAGATGCGCCAGCAAAGACACCCCGTCCCCACCCGGCTGCGGCTGCAGAGGAAGAAGCGCCAGCTAAACCACCACGGGCCCGTGCTGCCGCCGAAGGTGAGGCAGCGCCACGACCGCGCCGGCGACAGCCAGCATCAGAGCCTGCGGCGCCCCCGACCGAACCATCCGCAGACTAAGGCAGCGATTTTATTCGTTCCAAACAGTTTATCGCCGTGGTTAACATGATATTCTAGCTTAGGGGCAGGTTTACAGACCTGCCCCTACCAATTTGATATCTTTCCAAAGCCAGGGCTTTGATAACAGAAACGGCTATGAGGCCTACCCTACGGTCTTGAACCATAGAGCGAATTTGCCGGCGACTGTGCGTTTGCGCTGACTGACAGACCCTCGAAACTAGACCTTGTGCTTCTCCGCCTTGGCTAGCAGGTCCGCCTCGGTTTCCACATGATCCGGGTCCGGAACACAGGCCTCCACCGGACACACTTCAGCACACTGCTGAGCGTCAAAGTAGCCCTTGCACTCGCTGCATTTCTCGGGATCAATGACAAAGGTGGTGTCCCCTTCGCTTATGGCCTCGTTTGGGCAAACCGACTCGCAGGCGCCACAGTTGATACAATCCTCAATAATCTTGAATGACATTGACTCTCTCCTTTTGTGTTTCTTCGATTTGAGACCGCTCCGGTTTTAAGCCGCCGCGACCTTCCAACTTCGTGAGTATTTCGATAATTAGCTCGCCTTGCCGCTCGATTTCCGCTGCCTGATGCTCGAGATGGAGAAGGATCGCCTCGATCTCCTTCTCGGCTTTCTGATTAATCTCGAAGTCCGCCTCGGCGCGCAGTTCAGAGTGCCGCCCCCTGCAAGTTTTGGCCGACCATGATCAGGGGCATAAGCATGATCTGGATCATATTTGAGATAAACAGCCAGACGACAAAGGCAGGCGCCACATCCCAGCGCAAATCAACCGGGCCAAGGGTGTTCCAGCTTAGCCGGAAGATAGTCCATCCGAGAATGATGAGAAAGAAGCCGAAGGTCCCCACTCGATGGGTCACGAAGATAGCGACCTTGTCCAAAGGAGAGAAACCCTCGCGAAATACCTGGTTGACGTTCCGCGCCGCCCTCTTGTCATGCTTCAAGTGGGGGACAAGCTTCATGACACCATCTACAGTCCTATGCTCGATATCGACGAGTTCGCCCTCAAATTCTCCCAGATGTTCTCGCACGCTCACTGCTCATCCCCCGCCATCCTTCAAGACCACAGCGAGAGACCTCTCGACAAGAGATATTACCTCTAAGAACTTTCTCCGTCAAACTGAAGCAAGCTCATAGGTGGTTAGTACTGAGTCGCCGACACGAAGCTCCAACTGCCAATCTTCAACGCCGGAATCCGGTTATAGGGGAAGAACTCCCTGTGCAGTTTGGTTTCCCGACCGATCATTTCGACGTTGTTCAGAGCATCAAGGTAGCTCTGCGTAAATCGCAGGTTCTTAATAGGTCTGGTAATCTCACCGTTCTCGATGAGAAAGGTGCCGTCTCTGGTCATACCGGTCACTGTTACGCTAAGAGGATGAACCTGTCGCGTGTAGTGGAACCTGGTTACCATGATACCGCGTTTGGTGGATCTGATCATCTCCTCCTTGGTTGCGGCGCCGGGCTTGAGAAACAAATTACATGGGATCGGACCGAACGTATCACCCGGTGGCAAAGCATGCCCTGTGGATTCCTTGCCAACTCTCTGCGCTGTTTCGGTGTCATAGCACACGGCGTTGGCTATACCACCAAGAATGAGATTAACCCGCTTCCTCGGAACGCCTTCGTAGTCGAAGGGCATGGGGATCGTCTCTGGGCTCAAGCCATCATCCCAGATAGTGATGTTAGCGCCAACAACTTTCTGCCCGAATTTCTCCGCCATAAAACTGCGCTTCTCCTCGACTGCCAGAGCCCCGAAACCCAAATAGGCGAGAAAGTCCACAACGTCGCAGGCGGCGTACTCCTCCAAGACCACTGCATAGTCTCCCGGCTCCAGATCAGACGGATTTCGGCCCCTGACCGCCTTGCCTATCGCCTCAGTAGCAAGCGCCTCCGGATCTATCGCTCTGGCGTCCAGAGCGATGGCACTGGCGAAACCTGAGCTACTGCCCGTCATTATCACCGTGTTGAACTCAGCAATGGCATCGCAATGGTACTGAAATACCCCCTCTGAGTTTGCTACCACCAATTGAGAGGTAGTATTACTGAATGCCCCGGCTGCCACGAGGCCCTGCTCTATCGACTTCTTGCAGATAATTGCGACTCCTGCTGCCCGACCAGCCGGATCCAGCCCGGCCGTATAGTCAACGCAGGCATCGACTCGCTTAGCTGCTGCCGCCCGCGTCAGGCCTCGAAACTCGGGGTTTTCCACCTGGTGCCCGGCAATCTCCATCGCCCTATCGACCACCTTGCGAATGCCGGCGGAAGTGAGGTTGTTTATAGATGCGATGCCCTTCTTCCGGCCTACCACAACTTCTACCAGAAGGCCGACGTCTGTTTCAGCTACGTTCTGATGAATCGCATTGTTAGCGAAGCGGGTCAAGGCAGAGTCTATAGTGGAGAGGACTATCGACGTCTGATCGGACTTGCAATAGACTAGCACCTCCTCAGTTATCTGCTTCAGGTCCCTCTCTGTAAGCACTGGCTTCACCTCCTTGCTGCGCGGCACTCTGTTTGGACGACTTAGACTACTTCATCAGGCCCACTCGCACCTGGCGAAACCTTGCCGGGGCGGCGCCATGGCTAACATGGGCCACCTGAACAGGCTGTCCCTTGCCACAATTCGGCGTTCCCCACACCGTCCAATGATCGCGGTTGCAAATCGCGTCGCAGTTCCCCCAGAACTCAGGTGTTATACCGGTGTAGGTCGCATTCTTCAGCATATCCCTCATCTGCCCGTTCTTGATCTGCCAGGCGATCTCCGTGCCAAACTGGAAGTTCAATCGCTTGTCGTCGATGCTCCAGCTACTGTTGGTCTGCATGAAGATACCTTCCTCCGTATCACTGATCAGGTCGGCCAAAGTCCATTGACCAGGCTCGATGTTTACGTTGGTCATTCTGATCAAAGGGATCCTATTCCAGCCATCGGCGCGCATCGTTCCGTTGCTGGCAAGGCCAAGAATCGCCGCGGTCTCCCGCGACATCAAGTATCCGACGAAAATGCCATCCTTCACGATAGGAATTCGCTGCGCTGGCACACCTTCGTCGTCAAATCCGAAGGTGCCCAGTCCACCAGGAACGGTTGCATCGGCCGAGATATTGACCATCTGTGAGCCGTAGCGGAGCTTATCCAGCTTGTCCGGGGTGAGAAAGCTAGTCCCGGCGAAGGCCGCCTCGTCACCCAGGGCTCTGTCCAGTTCCGCCGGATGTCCACAGCTCTCGTGAATCTGCAGGGCCACCTGAGTCCCGTCAAGAATGACCGTGGTAACGCCACTAGGGCATTGCTTAGCCGTGAGCAATGCCGAAGCCTCCTCGCCGATTCTCCGGGCATTGCCCGGCAGGTCCTGTCGCCCCACGAACTCATAACCCTCCCTGCCCATATGACGACCGACGCTGTTCGGGTAGCTCCGCCTCTGGACCTCGCTGCCATCGGCGGCCATCGCCTCAATGCCACAGCCGGTTTCAATAAATTCCTGCTCGATGTAGCTACCCTCGCTGCTGGCAAACACAGTGTTCTCTCGCAAACATTCAATGCCCGACTCAGCCACGACGATGTTCTTGGCTCCCCGCATTGACGCATCTGCGGTAAGTAGCAAAGCAATCTTCTCCTCAAGCGATACAGCAAAAGGATCGATCTGAATCGGCGTTCGGTAGGTCGCCACTTGCACAACGGGCGATCCCAGTTCGACATTGCGGAGTCGCAGCGAAGCAGAGGCCCTGGCTATGCCGACGGCAACTCTGGCCACCCGGTCTATCTCCTTCGCTTCGACCAGAAAGCTACTGGCAAAGCCCCAGGCTCCGTCAACCAGAACTCGTATGCCGAAGCCGAGACTCTCATTCTCGTTAAGGGCCTTCACTTTGCCATTCTTCACCGTAATCGACTGGTTCTGCTTCTGCACAATGCGAATGTCGGCGTACTTCGCCCCGTGAAAAGCAGCCGAATCCAGGGCGCGCTGCGTAAGGTCTTTCATATTCCGCCTCCCACAAACAGTTCAGCATTCGTCCGAGGTAGAAAGGTCAAAACGACGAGAGACCAAACTGACTGAAGCCGCTGGCTTTCAGTGGATGTCCTCAACTTTCCCCCTCTTCCCCTTTTTTCCTTTTCACCCGAACGAGAGCTCTTGATCATCCAACGTGAATGACATACAATTACGCTGAAAGGATTTAACGAATGCCAATCTACGAGTATGTTTGTACAACTTGCCACGAGAAATTCGACCTGCTCAGAAGCGTCGGGCGAATGGACGATTCTGCGTCTTGTCCGTGTTGCCGAAACGGCGCCAAACGAGTGCTATCTACCTTCGCTTCTTTCAGCAAAGGGGCTAACGGCGAGAGCCAGGCCGTAGCGGGAGCCGGACGGAGCTGCTCCGGCTGCAGCGCCGGTGACTGTTCGACTTGCCACTGAAGGATCACCGCCACCCCGATGATGGCCATCCCGAGTGCAAGTGATACACTCCATCTGGTTGGCGGCCATGACGTCGCCCGAAACCAGAGTTCACCGCCGCCTTCGAAGGAAGCCATACGATAGTCCACCTACAACCAACCCTTGAGCCGCGATCAAAGCGGCCACGCCAAGGGTAGCATCAATCCAAAAACCAGTCGGAAACATCATAATTAGATAATCTTTCGCCGGATCAAGCAGCCAAAGGTCATTGTTAAAACTGAGAAGATGAAACTGGATGAACAAAGCCTCAAAGTCGATCACGGAACCTATGCCCAGCAACAATACCAGGCCCACGGCAAGAAGCGAACCACCAAAGAAGAGGCTTGCCGTTCTCTGCATATCACCCTTCCGCGGTCGCGCGAGCAAGACGAGAACATAGGCAATCAGATAGAGACCGGCCGCCTCGCCAATCTTCGTATTCAGGTCAAAAAGTCCCTTTACATCCACTAAATGCGCCGTCTCCCGATCGTTAAACAAGGAAATCGATTTCCCATTCTTGTTGACCTGAATCGAGATCGACCCTTCACCCGTCTTGAAATAAGATATCAAGGCCTTGCCGGCCTTTACTAGTTCGGCCCGTTCGAGTCCGGTGGTTTGGCTAATACCATAGGCATCGAATCCCCGCTCAAAAAACCACTCGCTCGTGCTCACAATGCGGATACTCAGGCTGACGAACAGCAATGGCAAACAGATGACGAAGAGCAGTTTCAGGACCCGGGAAAAACCATTCATATTCAACATTCTAACGGGAATCCTCCAAATTGTAGCTTCTCGAATTGTAGGCCAACGCTATTTCTCCGGGAACCGGCTGAATCTCGACTTTCAGTAAACAAGCCAGCCGAAGGGGAATAGCGGCGAAGTTGCCAAAGCGGACCACCTGAATCTCGCAAGAAACGATCCCCCTGATCACCGCCTGGCTAGTATCCAAAACGCTTATAACGGGCGAGCCCACCAGTGATACGCGGACGACTACGTCCCTTTCGACATCTATACCCCTATTCTCCACTGCAACGAGTTGGCGATGTTGTCTGCAGGCAGGCTAGAGCCGACCCACATGTAGGATCGAAGTCAATGGCCGGGATTCACAAATCGTAGTTCAATCCTGCTGATGAACCCGAAAACGCCAAAGATCGGACGCTCCTATTAGACGCGACGTTCACACCGCAGCCGGCAACGCTAGCGAGGAGATTCGATTTGAACAGAACTACCGCTGCCCCCACCAGTTTGGGCCTGTAACATCCTCCATTCCACCGGCGGCGCAGGCAAGGAACCACCCACCAGCTTTGCCATAATAGGCGAACTACACCTTCTTGTCAAGCCGGATAGCCAGGGCTATAATGAGGACACCGCCATGAGATGGACTCAGGCCAACGGCCCTCGTGCGCGGCGGCGGTCGTCCGTCATTTCGTAGGGGCGAACGGCCGTTCGCCCTCGCAGGTTCAGACGGACAAAGCCCGATCGGAAGAAATAGCGTAACTCGCCTTCACGGCTGACTCGTTCTAAGGAGAAAAGCTCTGACCATCACCATCGCCGGCTTGGGACCCGGGTCGAAGAACCAACTCACTCTCGAGGCCCTTCAGGTTCTCGATAAATCAGCAAAGACGTACCTTCGCACGGCCAAGCATCCCGTCGTGAAGACTCTGCCTGCCCTAGACAAAGCCACTAGCTTCGACTACCTCTACGATCAGGCCCGGACCTTCGAGGCAGTGTATACCGCTATAGTCGATATCTTGATCGAGGCCGGCCGTAGACACCATATCGTCTATGCTGTACCTGGCGATCCTTTGGTAGGCGAGGCAACTGTGAGGAGTATCCTCATCAGGGCTGAGGCAGAGGGTATCCCCATCAAGATCGTCCACGGCCTGAGTTTCCTCGAGCCCGTCTTCGGCGCCTTGAAGTTGGACCCCATCGAGCACGGTCTACAGATCGTCGACGCCCAGGATCCCGCCTTCGATGCAACCAAACCGGCCATCTTCTGCCAGATCTACAACCGGCGTATGGCCGGGCTTCTTAAAGTGGACCTGTTGGAGCGATACCCGGCCGAGCATCAGGTGACGCTGGTCAAGGCAGCGGGCATGGCGCGACGACAGAAGGTGGTCCAAATCCCCCTTTTCGAACTGGACCGTCGCCCCGAAGTAGATCACCTGACCTGTCTCTACGTGCCTCCACTCCACATCGAGGAGGACCTCGCCTCATTAGCGGCCTTCGAGCACATCATCGCCCGACTCCGCGGCCCTAACGGTTGCCCGTGGGACCGCGAGCAGACCCACGATTCCCTCAAGACCTATCTGCTGGAAGAAGCCTATGAGGTACTCGATGCCCTCGATTCGGGAGACCCGGACAAGCTCTGCGAGGAATTGGGCGATCTGCTGCTTCAAATACTTCTGCATTCTCAAATCGCCAAAGAGGCCGACGAATTCGACGTTCATGATGTCCTGCGAGGCATAGCCTCCAAGATCATCAGGCGGCATCCTCACGTTTTCGGCGACATCAGGATTGCCACGTCCGCTGAACTCCTGACTAAATGGGAAGCCATCAAGAAGAAAGAACGGCCGGAAGAGGTCTCGATGCTGGCCAGCGTTCCCAAGAACATGCCCGCCCTGTCTTTCGCCCAGGCCGTGCAGAGAAGGGCCGCCAGCGTCGGGTTTGATTGGCCAACTATCGAGGGTCCGAAAGAGAAACTGGCTGAGGAGCTATCCGAGTTCGAGGCTGAGCACGAGAAGGACGGCAAGGCAAGAGAACTGGGCGACGCCCTCTTCGCCATGGTGAATATCGCCCGCTGGGAAGGCATCGAGGCCGAGGAAGCCTTGCGCCTGGCTAACCAGCGGTTCCAGAGCCGTTTCGTGCTGATGGAGGAGATGGCACGCCAGCGGGAACTGGACCTGGCCAAGATGACGCTGGACGAATTGGACCTTCTCTGGGAACAAGCCAAGAAAACGTTGGCTTCGCAACAGTAGACCAAGTGAGTCGGCATACACCCTGGCGAGCGGCGCTATGCGGACGCCGCAGTTTATACACTCGCCGACAATATTATAAGCCACTCACCCCACCATTTCGTGATACGCGATGTTCTGGTCTGGCCCCATGGCAGAGGACTGCGAACTGGGGGACAGAGGGGCCTGGCCGGAAATCCGTGCATAATATCGCGTAGGCTTGCGGCCGATCCCAAAGACTGCTGCCACGCCTGGGAGCCGATTCTTGGGGGCTGTTAGCCACTCAATTCACTTTCAAATGAATTCAGGAGCGGTTCGCGAGTGCATGTGGAGTAGATATATCCGAATTCGACGCCTATTCATGGCCGCCAAGCATCAGAGTTACCTACCCTGCATGGTCAAAGAACCCGTTCTGCGACCGTGAATTGGGCAACTGAGCGTAGTCCGATTGTCGGATCGCCCGGAACAATTTGTTTTCAAGCCTGCTTCGGTGCTCGTTGAGGCAGCTAAAGACTCAGGCGCGCTGCACGATTTCGATGCGAATGTTGTCCGGGCCCAATACAAAGGCGAATTTGAGCGAGCCAAGGTCAATTGGCGGTCCGCTGAACTTCAGGCCCTTCCCTGTTAGCTCCTCGTATGCCACGTTGATATCTTTCACCAAAAAGCCGAAATGGTCGAGCCCGTAACGCCGTTCGGTTGAATCGCTCAAGACCGGTTCCTCGGGGAAATTGCCTATGATAAGGATATCCTGTCCTCCCACATTCATGCCGATGGTGGGTGCGCCACGGAGCGACCGCCTATACATCTCCTGACCGCCGAAGTTGTCTGAAAGGAACTTAGCTGTGACATCAACATCGCTGGACTTGAAATGCAGGTGATCGAAAACGTATTCGGACATGAGCACTTCTCCTTGAGCTTCCTCGGATTGAGGAAGCTGTTTTCATTCTTGAGATTAGTTGTAAACCTTTGCAGGTGACTTGTCAAGGGGCATATCTCCTAAGTCGCGTCGGGCGTTCGGCTAATT
>JAUSEJ010000298.1 GCA_030650265.1 Dehalococcoidia bacterium
GTTACGCCCACATAGCTCTCCGCCCGCAGATCCTGCAGCACCTGATCCCGGGGGAAGAACTGGCAGACGCTGGCGGGAAAGCAGCAGACATCCATGCCAACCACATTGCCGCACGGCGTATCCTTCAAGGCATACGTAACATCGTCCTCAAAGCGCCCATCGCTATACACGGCCACCGTCCGGGCCATTAGCCCGTCTCCCTCAAGACGATCGATGCAGACATAGAACATTTCCAGTTTCTCCGCCAGAAACGCCGCCAGTGATTGGAAGAATTCGTCATTGGCGCTGGCGCCGCCCGACTTGGCGAGGAAGGCCAGGACCTCCTCCATTTGCTTGCGGTCGGTGATGTCCTGAACGGTGCCGACCATCCTCACGGCATTCCCGGCGCTATCCCTGATTACATCGGCTTTGGAGTTGATCACAACTCTCTTGCCGTTGTCCGGCCTAATTGCGGTATAGTCGATCTCGAACAGGGAATTCCCGGCCAGCGCGTCGGCCACGGATTGGTTAACGTATTCATGCTCCGCCGGATCAACCACCGCCATCCAAGCTTCAATAGAAGGCTTCTCCTTCTCCGGGTCAATGCCGTGCAGGCTATAGTTACCCTCGGCCCAGAATAGATCACCCGTGATCACGTCCCATTCCCAACTGCCCAGCCTGGCGACCTTGTGCGCCCTCTTGAGCCTGGCCTCGCTCTCCCTTATCGCCTCCTCCGCCTGCTTGCGCTCGGTGATGTCTTGCACCGTGCCAAACATTCTGGTGGGTTGTCCGGCGGCGTCGAAGGTGACCTCGGCCTGTGTGTGTACGAAACCCTTCGATCCGTCCGGCCTGACGATGCGCATGTCGATATCGTAGGGTTTTCGCCTGCTGAAGGCGTCGTCCATGGCTTGCTGGACGAACGTCAGGTCCTCCGGGTCAATGGTAGCAAGGTAACCCTCGATGGACGGGACCACGTCCGGGGCCAGACCATAGATGCGGTAGTTCTCCTCTGACCAGTAAAGTTCGCTGGTCAAGACGTTCCAATCGAAGTTGCCAACATGCCCGACTCTCTGCGCCATCAGGAGGTTTTCCTGGCTTTTCTGGATCAGGTCCTGTGTTATCTTGCGCTCGGTGAAGTCCGTAGCTATCCCACCGACTCCCGTGATCTCCCCCGATCGATCACGAATGGGAAACTTGGACGACAGGAAGGTGCGAACGCCATCGGCAACGGGAATCAACTCTTCTATTAACTGTGTTTCCCCGCTTGCCATAATGCGCTGGTCGTTGGCGATCATTCTCTCGGCGACCTTTTGATCTTTGAAGATCTCGCGATCGGTCTTGCCGGTCCCCTCTTCCACGGTGGTGCCCATTGCCTCGGCCGTTTGCCGGTTCATAAACAATATTCGGCTGTCCCTGTCTTTGAGGAATATGGCTGCTTCTGAGTTGTCCATAACAGCCTTGAGGAGATCCTGTTGTTGCATAGCCTCCCGAGATTTCAAGGCAATCTCGCGATTCTGGTTCTCAAGGAGAGCCGACACGTAGGTAGCGATAGAACATACAACCGCGAGTACGCCGTCATACAGCAGCAACAGGCCTGGCGACAATCCCTGGTAAGTGTTGATGCTAACATTGGCCAGAAGAACGACGACGCTAACAACGACTGTCGTGCGAGTTGAGGCCCGCGTAGTGGTCATGAGGATAGCGATCGTGTATACCAGAGGGATAGGCCGACCAGGCGTCAAGAGATCGATGACGATCGCCGCAATCAGAGCGAAAACAATAAGAAACGAACCCATGCTACGTCCTTATCAGCCACGAGCTTTGGACTCGAGCAAAGAAAGAATTCCTACCTACCAATACCTTTTGACGTCATTGCCAGTGGCGGTGGAATCGGGAAGCTCGGGGCCTCAACGAGTCCGCTTGCTAAGATTACAAGAAGCAAAGACGCTTGTCAACTAGCCAAAGCGTCACCATCGATGCCCTGCAGTCATTGCACCGACGCCACTATACTGAGACTTAGCCCCGCACCGCGCCGCCTGTCAGTGCTCTTTGTCGTGAAGAAGGGTTCGAATATCCTCGCTTGCGTCTCTTTGGTCATGCCAGAGCCTGTATCTTGGACCAGTAGGCTGACCTATTTCCCGACGAGCACCCTGTCAAGGCCAAGCCGAACCTGATCCTGGTAGACATTCCCGGTCTTGACCTTCAGCGTGCCGGCATCCAACATTGCCTCTCTCGCATTCGCCAGCAAGTTGGCGATCACTTTCACGAGTTGGGTGGCCGAAGCACTGATCGGCTTGAGATCCGGCGCCAGCTCAAGCTGGACCACCAGGGTATCGGTCGGTGAAGACATCTGCCCGAGCGCCCGCTTTACCAGACCATTCAGATCGAGGGGCGCATGGCTCATGTGACCGCGACTGGACAGGGTCAAGAGGTTCTTGTTGATGGCAGCCATCTGCCCGGCAGCGTTCTCTATCTGGTTCAGATAGGCAAGGGCCGCGTGACGCGCTGGAAGTTGCAGCCTGATTAGCTCCGGGTACGCCATTACGGGCGTGAGCAGGTTATTGAAATCATGCGCCACCTGTCCGGCAATCTGCCCGAAAAGCTCCAGGCGTCGCGAGCGCTCCATCAGGCCCTCCATCTGCCGGCGCCCGGTTACGTCCTCTAGCGACGCCACAGCAAATCTGACGGTTCCGTCGGGATGGCGCATACAACCGACGGTCAACCAGATCTGGACAACGCCGCCATCCCGGCGCAAGAAGCGCTTCTCCAATTCGTATCCGTTTATTTCGCCCGACAACAACCTCGCAAATTGCCGATTGTCCGCCTCTAGATCCTCCGTCCGTAACCGGGAGCAACCCACCAGGGATGGCGGCCACAGTCATTTGCCGAAAAATCTCGAAAACCTCAGGCTGGACCAGCTGCCGAGCGTCGAGGGCGAGAACATCCTCAGTTGATTGCGTCCTGAAAAGCGCTGAAGCGGCCCGATTGGCGAAAACAGACCTCTCCCCCACAAAGACCAGAATGGCTTCCGGGCTCATGGTGGGCTGATCGGCCGCGGAGACTGGAGTCGCCACTTTCTCAGTCAGGATAATAGTCGGCAGAACTATCGCCCGGCTCAGTCGATGCGCTCAATTAGATTGGCGAAGGCATCAGGCCAGAGGCAAGGTAAAGGAAAAAACGCTGCCCCTGCCCGGCCTGCTTTCCACCGAAATGCTGCCGCCATGCGCTTCGACCAGCATCTTGGTAATATACAGACCCAATCCCAGCCCTTCGGTCTTTCGGCCGGTTACGGGCTGATAGAACCGCTCGAACATAAGGTGAAGGTCCTCCGGCATGATTCCCAATCCCTGGTCGATTACGGAGAATCTCACCTCCCGGCCCTTCTTCTCCGCCTTAAGCAGAACCTCTGTGTCAAAGGCAGAGAACTTGAGAGCGTTGGTGAGAAGATTCGTCAGGATTCGCTCCAGACGGTCCGGGTCGGCCAAGACTCGCGGCGAATCCGGCGATATCTCCACCTTGATACGTCCAACAGCCAACACGCCCGCCGTTCGGTCCACGTAGTCGGTGACAAAGCTTTCGATGTCTACCGACCCGAGGTTCATGCGAAGCTGCCCGGATTCCAGCCGGGTAGACTCTACGAGGTCCTGAATCATCGCGTTCATCCGTCTGGCAGCCGTTACTATCCATTCAGCCCGACGCAACTCGGCGCCACGAAGCCCGGCTTTTTCCAGGGCGCTAAAGAGAATCTCCGCATGCCCCTGAATGATTGCCAGGGGATTTCTCAAATCATGTGAGACAACACGCATGAGATCCTGAAGCCACTCCTGCATTGCGTGCATGGCCGTAATATCGGTGAAGACCACTACCGCTCCCCGCAAACTATCATCCTGCAAACGAATCGGGGCGGCGCTGGCGGAAACCCAGACAGTCCGTGCCTCGCGACCTCGCCGGATGGCCATTATTTCGCCGAAGACCCTCTCGCCGCGCAGCGCCCGTTCACCAGGCATCAGGTCGAGGGGAAATGGCCTCCCGTCGGGGGTTTGCACCCCTGTCGCCGCCATTCGCGCCGCCATGGGTAGTTCCCTCTCCTCCGGCGACATCCCAATAATATTCATGGCCGCTTGATTAGCGCGGACGATCCTGCTCTCGGCATCATAGATTATCAGCCCATCAGCAACCGAGCCAATCGTGCAGTCAAGTTCCGCCAGCAATCGCTCCCGCTCTTCCTCCGCCCGTTTGCGTTCGGTGATATCGGTTGAGATGCCACAAACGCCGTAGATGACCCCCTGGTGGTCCCGCAGGGGAAACTTAACGGAAATGTAGGTGTGCAGCCCGGCCGCCAGGGGGATGGTCTCCTCAAATTCCACCGGCGTGCCCGAGGCGATTATCTTGAGATCGTTCGCTCTGGTAATGTCGGCGAACTCTCTCGGCAAGACGTCGTAGTCGGTCTTACCTACGACCCGCTCCCTGGTTGTCTGAAAAAGGACCTCGTACGCAGTGTTCACGAATTGGAGACGGCCTGCGGTATCCTTGACATAAACGACGGAGCTGGCGCTATCCAATATCGTCCGCAGCTTATCTTCGCTGTCCCGCAGCAGCAGTTCCGTGAGCCTGCGCTCCTCGATTTCTCCCTCAAGAGCCTGGTTGGTTCGTGAGAGTTCAGCGGTTCGCTCAAGGACCCGCTTCTCCAAATCCTCTTTCGCGCTTCTGATCACCTGGTCAGCCCGCTTGCGTGCGGAGATGTCGTGCACTACAAACTGAAAAGCCAACTCGCCTTCGTACTCGACTCTCGCTCCCGATATTTCGACGTCTATGGTCAGACCGTCAGCCCGCAGCAACTTGATCTCCGATGCTGGCAGCGCTCCTCTGGCGTCTACCCCGAGAACAATACGGCGAAAGATCTCGTATACGCCAGGACGAACCAACTGACGTACGTCAACAGCGAGTACTGCCTGAAGCGACCCCGCGCCGAAGAGAGCCGAGGCGGCCGGGTTGGCGAAAACGCATCTCTCTCCCACAAAGACGAGGATGGCTTCGGGGCTCAAGTTTACAAGACTCTGGTAACGAACCTCGCTTTCGTGAAAGGCTTGAGCCAGGGAGACAGTCGCCCCAACGCCGCGCCTTTTGGACAGGGCAATTGAAATCAAAATGTATAGGCAGCCAAGGTACTGACTGCCACGGCCGAGCCAATTCAGAGGATCACCGATTCTCGATTCCAGTGAGACAATGACAAGGCCAAGGGCAATAAGGGCTAGGCCCGGGGAATACCATTGGCGAAAGTCTTCCGGAACTCTGCCGCCGCCGGTCCGCAACATCAGGGCCGCCACGACGAACAGGGTTGCCGTGACCCACAACGTCGTAGCGCCAAAGGGCGATGCCCCCGAGCCATCGACGAAATGCACCGGCCAGAGGTTCCCCCGCACCAGAGCTACCAGGATCGCCTCCACCACAAACACCACAGTGTAAAGAACTAGAGGAGCCACTCTGCCGAAGCGAGCCTGGCGCCCCCAGCCCGTGAGGCTAACGTAAGCACTCGACAAATGGAGCAGGGCCGAGAAACCTGCTGAAACGACATACACTGACACGTTGGCATTCGCTCCGGTTCCCGGAAGCGGGGTAGAGGACAGAATGGCGCCAAGTGAGAGCGCCAGCGTGCCACCGCTAAGTAGCAAGACGGGGAGAGATGGGGCTCTTAGAAAACCTCTCGCCGCCACGGCTGTCACCAGGAGCGGCAGCAGGAAGAGAAAGATGATATTGAGAATAGGAATTACGAGAGGCGGGTTCCAGTCCACGGTGTCCGCGGACAGGCGGAGGACGATGGCGCAGAGGAAGAACAGGACAAGCGGCCACCAACCTACCGCCCGGGTCCAAGCAGGCCCAATCCTCCTCTGTGGCCGGGCGGCGAGCGTCTGTGGGCCCATATCACGTCCGGGAGGTTTTGTCTTGGAAACCCGATCTTCCTTCAATGGCAGCCCGATCCTCTATGATCCGTACCATATTCATCGATCAGCAACAGGTCATTCCGATAACTTGGAGCCTTGAATCGCCGTGTCTATCAAAAATGGCCACTCCCATGTTCGCCTGGCCCCGGACTGGCCCAACTTGATAGTCCTATTATAGCCCAAGGGCAGATGATAGTATACAAGCTGA
>JAUSEJ010000300.1 GCA_030650265.1 Dehalococcoidia bacterium
ATGGCCATCCCCAAGAGCGGGAACGCCGGGGAGTCGTCCGAACAAGAACGGCGGAAAGATTTTAGCGGCAGAAGTGAAGAACTGGCCGACTCCCTGCACAATGGACACTCTTCCCCCGAAAGACCAAGAAGCACTAGACCAAGCCCGCACCAAGGGTGGTTGCGGCAACCTGAGGGAGTGGGTTTACCACAACGGAACGTTTATCTACGACCAAAACCACCCGGACCAGAGCAATGGTGGTGGGAGCCAAGTCGAGTCTTGGGCAACACCCCAAGCCCGCGACTGGAAAGGTCCTCAGGGACGAGCCTACAAGGAAATGGCGAACGATTTACCGGCGATGGTTCAATGGGGGACCCCCCGCTCTCAGATGGGCGGCAACAAAACGGACACGGGGAAATTTCGACTGGAAGAACAAACCAAAGCAGGGGCAAACCTCTCACCGCGCTGGACGGAAATACTGATGGGGTTACCGCTAGGATGGACCTTGCCAAGCTGTGCTCAACCGTGGATAATCGCACTGACGAACTCCGCCTCATCGGAAACGGCGTTGATCCCGATGTTGCTGCTAAAGCCTTTGTAACGCTATATAACCGTTTTCAACCATCATGAGTGACACCCTCCCCGCAGAACCCGCCAATCAAGCCATCCCCTTTCGTCGCGACCCAGCGACTGGTCTCATCGTAGGGCAAACCTATCGGTATACCCCCGAAGGGCGCATCGATTATCGCGCCATGGTCCCGGTCAAGTACCTCTACGTTGCCCACGAGTACCGCGACCGCGTTATCAAAGAGCAAGGCAAGGCGCTCGCCGACATTGACCTCCTCCAAGTGAAGGACGACTGGTTGCGCATCCGCATTGGGGGGCTCAACCATCTCGCGCACATGCGCGGGGTGCGCTCTTGTACCTACCCTCAATTGCAGACCCGCGAAGGTTTCGCCGCCGCCGTCTGCCAAATCACGTTTGTTGGCAACGTTGAAACCAACATGGAGCCCGAAACATGGTCCGCCATGGCGAGTGCCACCATCAGGTCCGTAGACAAACAGTTTATCCCCTATCTGGAGACCTTTGCGGAAAACCGCTCCTTTGGGCGCTGCATTAAGCGCGCACTTCAAATCAACATCCTCTCTGATATTGAGGTTGGCGGGGAATCGCGCAAGGCGGCGGGCGAAGGAGAAGGTGACGCCCCTGCCGCGCTCGCCGAGGAGGGTGCCGCGCCCACGGGCTTCCAACCCTTCCATTACCTCATCACGAAATGTCGCGATAACAAGGCTCCTGATGGAAAGCCCCAGCCCATTACGTTTGCCGCCCTGCGCGAAGCCGCCGTGAAGATGAACGCGGAGACGCCTACCGACAAGGCGAACGAACGCTGTATCAGCGACCCGAAAGGGTGGGAAGGGTTTGAGTCGATACCTCCAGCGGATGTCTGGTTGCTGATGGGAAAGATAGAGGCGAAAGCCAAGGAAGAGGGTGGGAAGAAGGCGGGGAAAGCCAAGGCATGAGCTGGGTTTTCACTCCTCCGGTCGGCGCAAATCCCATGTGTATCACGGGGGCTTGCCCTCGTCTTCCACCAACCGTTGATCCTAGCCCTTACAACGCCGCCCCGCCCGCGCCGCGCGTTTGGGTCAATAACCCATATACCGTTTGGTGCCTGACCATCGACTACCGCAAGCCTAGCCAAGGTGATGCGGGCGTCTTGGGTACCTATCGTACCTTCGAGCGCGCCCTGAAAGCGTTATCCGACTACGCGAAAGACCGCTATTCCCGTGAGCTTACCGATACAGAAGCATATGATGGAGCCATCTACGGGAAAGACGAAACCCTTGAGATTATCGAGCAAGAGCTGGAGGACTAAAGCGTGCCTTCCCCCATTACACCCGCGCCACAGGTCGGCGACCGCGTCGAGATACTCGATCTTGACATCT
>JAUSEJ010000306.1 GCA_030650265.1 Dehalococcoidia bacterium
GCCACTGTGCTTATTGATCTCCGTGTGATAAACCTCCACCCATTCCATCCCCTCGGGAACGTAGTGCGCCAGGTTGCAGGCTTGCGTGCATTGGGGTGGCTTTTCCAAGCCCACACAGCCGTCACATCTCCTAAGGTCGACCACCATGCACCAGCGGCGGAGACGTCTGGTGGCGCTAATGGCTTCGTTCCCGGCGGCCGAAGCGGTGAAGTCGGGAATTCGGGGGATCGCCACAGCGCCTGCCGCCGTCACACCCAGAAGACCTAGGAATTTTCGCCGCGACATATGAGCCCGCGTGTTCTTGCCTCGCTCTTCACCGCTCAGGGTTGCTTGGGGTTTCTCAGACGTATTGTCGGTTTGCGCCATATGAACTCCTCGAGTAATGTTGACGTTTGACTCCCTAAGGTCAGTAAAAGTGTACCATCAAGTCACCGAATTGAACATGAAGATTTAGGCGGAAACCTTGCAAAAAGGTTACAAAAACGAGGACTTTCGCCAAGATGCTCGAGATGTCATTGAAACGATCGTCGATTCGCTTTATAATGTGGGCGGAGTATAGGGCAAGATGATAGCTAGCCTCATATCATTTCTCGACAACATGAGATTGCAGACAAGGATAAGCCTCTTAGTCTTTCTTGGTCTGATCGCCACTCTCGGTCTTCTCACCGTTGTTAGCTTGCGGGTGGTCGAAGAGACGACCAACGAAATCGTCCGCGAGCGGCTAGTTCTCGCCGAAGTCACGGCTTCCCATATCGATACCATCCTCAATGACGTCTCCCTCCATCTAGCGGCGCTGCCGAATTTAGCCTCTTTCGACCCGAATGGGGGTGATCTAGCGCAGGAGCGGCAAGTAATGGTCCATTCTTATGCCGAAATTGGCAGCTACGCCAGCAGTCTCATATTCCTCGATACTCGGGGGAAGCTCATCCTCTCGGTGCCGCCGAAAGACTTGCCAGTCGGTTCCGACCTCTCTTCAGAACCCTACTTCAAGGAAATTACGAACGCCAGTGAGCCCAACTTCTCCAATGCCTTTTTATTCAGCCTGACTGACAAGCCGGCGGTGGCGGTGACATTCGCGGTGAAGGATGGGTCCGGCAAGTTGGTGTCGTTCTTGTCCGCCCTAATCTATCTAGACAGCTCGTTCTTAACCGGCCTGCTCGAGCCTTCCACCCGTCTTGGCCGGACGGGCCACGCCGACATCGTCGACGGCAACAACATAGTTCTCGCCTCCACGAGTCCTGTAGAGATCTTACTACCTCCTCATCATCCTGGATTCTACCGGCAGATGCTAGCGGAAAGAAAAGCGGCGGTGAAAACAACTAGCGGCAGTGATAACTATCGTCAGCCTGATTCTAGGCACGTGATGGCCTTCGTGCCGCTGGAATCGGCTCCTTGGGGCATTGGCTTGGGAGCGTCTGAAGAAGACACCCTTGCTCCAGTACGGCGCGTGCAGCTACAATCAGGCGTCCTCGGCTTGCTCTCCATCCTCGTGGCCTTGGTTTTGGCTTGGTTTAGCACGAACAGAGTTGTTCGACCAGTAGAAACGCTTATTGCCGCCTCGGAGCGCATGGCCTCTGGCGATCTGGCCACGCCAATCAAGGTCCGGGGGGGCGATGAGGTGGGTCGGTTAGCTGCCGCCTTTGACGAGATGAGGCTCAAGCTACAGACCGCCTACCACGCCCTCACGGTCGAGAAGAGTCGGTATCAGGGCATCTTTGATTACATGGCCGATCCGGTGTTTACCGTAGATACGTCGCTGCGAATCACCTCTCTGAATCCGGCCGCCGAGCGTATGATCGGCTACTCCAATGGCGAAGCCACGGGGCGTTACTGCCGCGATTTCCTGCACTCACGGGATGAGCACGCGATGACTGGCTGCCAATCATCCTGCCCGCTGTTGCCCGATACTGATTGGGAGAAGGGTTCGATCATCTCCACAGAGGTGGTCTGCAGCCGGCAGGGGAACAAAGTGCCGGTAGAAACGGCGCGAGCGCCAATCTATGATGACCACGGCACCCTGGTTGGCGTGGTCCACGTCCTGCGCGATATTTCAGCGCAAGAGGAACTGAATCAAATGAAGGAGCAGTTCTTATCCAACGTGTCTCACGAACTGCGCTCGCCCCTCGGTTTCGTCAAAGGCTACGCGACAACCCTCCTCCGCAAAGATGCGCAGTGGAAGGAGAAGACGCGCCAGAAGTTCCTCCGCGAGATCCTGCACGCCAGTGACAAACTGGAGCACCTCGTGAACGAATTGCTCGATACATCCAGAATGCAAGCCCACACATTCACCATCGAGTGCCAAGCGACTCGAATCAGACCGGTCATCGATGCCGCGGTAAAATGGGTGAAGGCACAGACCAACAGGCACAGTTTTGCGGTAAGCTTGCCCCCTAAACTTCCTCTGGTGCTAGCTGATCCCGAGCGCACCGAGCAGATGCTTCGCAATTTGCTGGAGAACGCCGTAAAGTACTCGCCCAACGGGGGTTGCATTAACATCGCGGGGCTTGTCGAGGAGGGCATGGTAGTCATCTCCGTATCGGACCTGGGCATCGGCATACAAGAGGAGCAGTTGGAGCACATCTTCGAGCGATTTCATCGCGCAAATAGCAGGCTCGCGGCCCACATAAGCGGTGTAGGGATCGGTCTTTCCATTTGTCGGAGCATCGCCGAAGGTCAAGGTGGTCGGATCTGGGTCAAGAGTACCTATGGCAAGGGCAGCACTTTCTACTTCTCGGTGCCACTGCTGAAAAAACTGGACGAATCGGGCATGCTATAGACTGCGTTTAGCTGCCGTAGCATGCCAGTGTAAGTGATTGGGCCGCAGGAGCAATCAAATTGGCATCTGAGACGACCAAAGCTGAGAGGAGGAGGCGATGGCAAAGGGAAGCGCCGCGATGGGGAAGGTCAGCATTCTGGTGGTGGACGACGATCCCCGCTACGTACAGCTCGTGCGGGTGAATATGCACGCCAGTGGCTATCGAGTGTCGATGGCATTGGACGGGGCCACTGCGTTGCAGTTGGTAGAGACCCAGAAGCCCGATCTGGTTATTCTTGACGTTATGATGCCCGGCCTCGACGGTTACGAAGTCTGCCGGCGGATCCGCGAGTTCTCGTTCGTCCCCATCATCATGCTCACGGCGCGGGGAGAACAGTTCCACAAGGTCAAGGCACTGCAGTTAGGCGCCGACGACTACGTGACGAAGCCCTTCGGCGTAGCGGAGCTTGTAGCGAGGGTAGAGGCGGTGTTGCGCCGCGCCACCCCCCCCAAGAGGGAGGAATCCCAGCCTGCTGAGTTCAAGTTTGGCGATCTCGTCGTCGATTTCGCTCACCACCGGGCATTGGTGAGGGGAGAGGACACCAACTTGAGCGCCATCGAGTTCAAGCTCCTCTGCCACCTGGTGGCCAATGCCGGGTTCATAGTTTCCCAAGATGAGATTCTATTCAAAGTCTGGGGAACGGAATATCATGAGGATCGAGACATCCTTAAGGTATGCATTAGTCGTCTTCGCAAGAAGATCGAGGATGATCCGCATCGTCCCCAGTACATCC
>JAUSEJ010000309.1 GCA_030650265.1 Dehalococcoidia bacterium
CTCACCGGCCGGCTCCGTGGGGAGTCCGGGCATGGTGCGCATCTCGCCAAGGAGGGGATACAGGAAACCCGCTCCTGCCGAAAGGCGAACGTCGCGGATGGGAACGGTGAAGCCCCGCGGCCGGCCCTTGAGGTTCTGGTCGTGGGACAACGAAAGATGGGTCTTGGCCATGCAGATGGGCAGGTCGCCATAGCCCATGCGGGTGTACATCCTGATCTTGCGGTCGGCCTCGGGCATATAGGAAACGCCATCGGCGCCGTAGATCTCGGTGGCAATGGTCTCGATCTTGGCCTTTATCGGTTGGTTGAGTTCGTAGAGGAATTTGAAATCGCTCTTCTTGTTGGCTGCGGCCACTACGGCCTCGGCTAACTCACGTCCGCCCTCGCCGCCCTTGGCCCAGACTTCGCTGATAAAGGCACCCTCGGCGCCGGCCTCGACGGCGATCCTCTTGATTAGGTCGATTTCGGCCTGCGTGTCGAAGGTAAACTTGTTAACGGCGACGACTACCGGTACGCCGAACTTCTTCATGTTCTCGATCTGCTTCACGAGGTTCTCGCCGCCCTTTTCAATGGCCGGCAGATTCTCCTGAGTCATGCCGGGATCGAGGGGACGACCGGCGACCACTCTAAATTGCCCGCTGTGCATCTTGAGGGCACGGGCGGTACAAACTACGACAACACAATTGGGGGCCATGCCACTTGCGCGGCACTTAATGTTCATGAACTTCTCGGCGCCCATGTCGGCCCCGAAGCCGCTCTCGGTCACGACGTAATCGCCAAGCTTGAGGGCGATCTGGTCGGCGATGATGGAACTGTTGCCGTGAGCGATGTTGGCGAAAGGTCCGGCATGGACCAGGCAGGGTGTGTGCTCTAGCGTCTGCATCAGGGTGGGCTTGATGGCATCCTTGAGCAGAACGGCCATGGCGCCGGCGCACTTGAGATCCTCGGCAGTTACCGGTTTGCCGGCGTAAGTGTTGGCGACGACGATCCGTCCCAGCCTCTCGCGAATATCTTTCAAGCCAGTGGTCAGGCCAAGAATGGCCATGACTTCAGAAGCGACGGTGATGTCGAATCCGGTTTCCCGTGGCATTCCCTCGCCGCCTAGGCCGACCACGATGTTGCGCAGTGCCCGGTCGCTAACGTCTACAACCCGCCGCCAGACAATACTCTGGGGATTGATCCCTAGCTTGTTGCCGTGGAAGAGGTGATTGTCGATAAAGGCTGCCAGCAAATTGTGGGCCAGTCCAACGGCATGGACGTCGCCGGTAAGGTGGAGGTTGAAATCCTCCATCGGAACAACCTGGGAGTAGCCGCCGCCAGCCGCTCCACCCTTGATGCCGAATACCGGGCCGAGAGATGGCTGGCGGATAACGGTGATTACATTCTTGCCGATAGCGTGGAGTCCGAGGGATAGTCCAATAGTTGTGACGGTCTTTCCTTCGCCCAGAGGAGTTGGAGTGATGGCTGTGACGTCGATGTACTTGCCCTGGGGACGACCCTCCAGTCTATCCCTTACCTCGAGAACCACTTTTGCCTTGTACTTGCCGTATAGCTCGATCTCGTCCTCTTCGAGGCCCATGTCCCGAGCTATTTCGATGATGGGTTTCAGTTTTGCTGCCTGAGCGATGTCGAGATCACTAGGCACCGGATTTGACGCCATTGTTTCCTCCCTAAAAATAATTAGAATTGACAGCTAAGTCTGAGAAATACCAGGTGATGAATAGCGCTTCTCTGCAATCACCTCCTCTAACAATCAGCTATCCGTTGCTAGCGTTCAACTTTCAGGCATCGCGCTTGATTCAATCAATACCGAGTTCCGCGAGCTGACTGCTGACTGCTAACGGCTAATCGCTACCTCGGGGCTTAGCTTTTTGCCAGAGCCTGCCGAGCTGCGGACAGCGTATTTCTCATAAGCATGACATTGGTCATTGGCCCGGTGCCCCCCGGCACTGGTGTGATGCAGCCTGCCACTTCTTTGGCTGACTCGAAATCTACGTCGCCCACAATACCTTTTTCCGCCGGATTGATGCCGAAGTCGACCACGGCTGCCCCTGGCTTGATCATGTCGCCGGTGATCATCTTGGCCTGTCCGACGGCCGCTACCAGGATATCGGCTCCTCTAATTACGGCCGCCAGGTCACGGGTCCGACTATGGCACATGGTTACCGTGGCGTGCTCGGCAAGCAGCAACATCGCCATAGGTTTGCCGACGATATTGCTGCGTCCGACGATGACTGCATTAGCCCCTTTGAAGGGAATCTCGTAGCGTCTGAGGATCTCCATGCCACCGGCGGGAGTATTTGGGACAAGGCCACCCTGCCCGAGGTAATAAAGCCCGGCGTTGGTCGGTGTGATGCCGTCGATGTCTTTGGCCGGCGACAGAACGCTGGTGACCATGTCCTGGGACAGGGGCTTGGGCAACGGCAACTGCACGATCACTCCGCTTATTTTTGGATCGTCGTTGAGTTCGTGGATCTTGGCCTGGAGATCCGCCTCAGAGATCGACCCGGACAGCACGATTTGCCTGCACTCCATTCCGGCATCGGAAAAAGATTTCGCGATGCGACGGACGTAGACTTTGGAGGCCGGGTCCTCTCCGACGAGGACTACGGCCAGGCCGGGAACGAAACCGTTCTGCGCCTGGAAGGCTTTGACCTCCTGGGCGACTTCGACCACCAATTTTTCCGCTAGAGCTTTCCCATCCAGCAACTTTGCTGTCATATTTGAAAGTTACTCCTTCCTAAACTACCCCAACTACCCGACACTACCCGATCTACCCAAACTACCCGATCTACTCGACATTGCCAGAACTACCAGAACTAACCTACAATGCCAGAATTGTTCGTTCCTGCCACTTCAGTGGCAGGTTAATCCATCCGTCTCTGCGGGACGCTTCAGGCCGTGTGGAAACAGAACGCTTTGACTGAGAATCGGTATTAGAGCTTCGCTTCGACTTCCACGACGATCTTGTCTTTTAGCTCGGACTTACCGGCTCGCAGGCTATCCGCGTGCGCCCGGGTCCTCGCGACAAATGCCTGGTCCTTAATGGACGACAGGTTGATCATTACATTCAGGTCGGCGCTGCGCAGACCGGCCTCGGCGAGCAGCACAGCCACGCCGATGTCGCTGATCGCCCCTACGTTTCCCTTCTCGGCGGCGGGAATACAGAGGTCGATCGTTTGCGAGCAGGCCTCGGCAATACTCACAGGAACGGCCGTAGCGTCGAGCAGCGCGGCCTGGATAGCGGCGGTTCTCGCCTTCTTGTCGTCGTCGGTGGCACGGGGTAACTTGTAGGCAGCAGACAGCTTCCCGTAGGCTGCCACGTCCTCGTCGATCAGGTCCATTAGCCGGCTCCTGAGCGCCTCGGAACGGGCGAGAATGTCTTTGACGTCCGCCTCGACATCCTTGAACTTCTCTTTCCCGATGGTGAGATTACAGACCATGCTGATGAGGCCGGCGCCCAGGGCTCCGGTAAGAGCCGCCACGCTGCCTCCTCCGGGAGTCGGGGCTTTGCTGGCCAACTGATCAAGAAAAGCCCTCACGGTGGTATCGGTGAACACCTTTGTCCTCCTTTATAAAATGATTTCTTCTCGTGTTGGCATAATGCCGCAGCTTTCCCGCTCGTCGCAGTAGCCCAATTTGATGCATTTGGGCTGAAGTTGAGCGGCAATCCGCGGGGCGACCTTCTCAACCTCTTTCCTGACGGCAGAGAAGAGTTGTAGAATCTCCCACTGGGCTTTTGGGCACAGGCGGAGCGATGATACATGCATTAGCTCGCGCGCGTTCATTGTCATCATCAGGTTGGTACTGGAAGCGTTCGGCAGAATAAAACGGGCATCTTCGGCCGGGATGCCCGCTGCCATGAGATCCGAGTAGATCTTATGGGCTGCCTCAATGGCCTCCTCGAAGTTCTTCTTGAGCGCCGGTTTCTTTTCGATGCTGGGGGGAACCACGAAGGGAAGTTTCTTGAAGGAGACGTATCTCTGGCTCTGCTGGCTGTAGCTGGCAACACGATGCCGCACGAGCTGATGGCTGCAGGCTCTCGAAATGCCACCGATGGCAAAGGTGAAAGTAGCGTGCTCAAATGGCGATAGGTGACCGGAGGCCAGCAGGATCGTAAACAGGGAATCGATCTGGCCTTCAGACATCTTCTCCATAATCTGAGGCGCCTCAATGGAAGAGTAGCAGAGCCGGGCGGCAACGGCAACGGTCAGCTCGGCGTCTGGCGTGTATTTGATTAGGGCAACATGCATTACACGAATCTCTTCTTTGGCAACTGCCCCTCGAAGGGACGCTGGCCCACGAGAATTGTATCATAGCCAAGGGGAAAAGACAATGAGAATATGGTATACTTTGGCAAGTTCAGTCGAACGAGGTTATCCTTGCATAGCGTGGGCGTAGACGTGATAGAGATTGACAGAGTAAGGAAGGTCTTGACACGCCATGGCCTCCGGTTCTTGACGCGGGTCTACACCGAGCCTGAGCGGATGTACTGTCGCAACCGCATCTCCGAGCTTGCCGTGCGGTTTGCGGGAAAAGAGGCGGTGATGAAGGCGTTGGGTACTGGCATTAGGGGGGTTGGCTGGCGCGAGATCGAGATACTGCCTGATCGCCGGGGGAAACCTCACGTCGTTCTCTATGACAGAGCCAAAGACCGGGCTGAGGATCTGGGTCTGACGGAATTCGCCATTAGTTTGTCGCACGCCCACGCCTATGCTGTGGCCTTCGTGGTTGCCAGCAACCATGGCGATGGGATAAGCCCGTGACCGGTCAGCGCTATTCTTCTGGACGGAGTACTCCTTGAAAGTTGTCACTGTCGGCGAAATGCGCGCTCTGGAGAGAAAGGCCGAAACATTTGGCCTCTCCTCACCCGTACTGATGCAGTTGGCCGGACTTGCCGTGGCCGATGAGGTGACCACGGCGGCTGGCGGCGCGCGAGGTCGCCGGGTAGTCGTTTTAGTTGGGCCTGGAAACAATGGCGGCGACGGATTGGTGGCGGCCTGCCATCTTCACGACCGGGGCGCCAGGATCACTCTCTATCTGGTTAATCGCAGGCTGGACGGCGACCAAAACTTTGCACTTTGCCTGCTGCGGGAAATAGAATCTGTCGACGCTGCCTTGGACCCGGACTGCGAACGGCTGACGACTCTGCT
>JAUSEJ010000314.1 GCA_030650265.1 Dehalococcoidia bacterium
AAGCATGATTCCGATATCAAAAGGCACCGATACTCGAATCTACAAGGCTTTGTGAATCCGCGCCTCAAGCTTCTCCCAATGGTCTGACTGTTCTTGCCTGAGCCGACGGATTTTCTCGTCCGAATAACAGAGGAGACCAACGAGGATATCCTCGTTATGCTGACCGAGAAGTGGAGGCGCTACGAAATCATCGATGATGCTATGTGGCATTTTTATCGGATTGCCCACCAATTCGACCTCTCCGCCAAGAGGATGTGGCATCCTAATAATCATATCATTATGTTGCACCTGCGGGTCTAGGATCGTCTGGTCGACAGTCTTGACCGGAGCCGCCGGAATATCCTCGGCATAGAAGAGTTCCAACCAATCCTCTGCTCTCTCCTTCATCAGAGCTTCCTGAATGAGAGCATTTACCTCAGCTATGTGGGTCCCTCTGTCTCCTCTTTCTTTGAACCGCGGGTCGTCTATCATCCATTCGAGTCCCAGGACGCGGGCAATGCGAGGCCACGAAGACCCTATGACCAGATAGCCCTCCTTGGTGTTGTAGGCACCGTAAGGCGCAATCGACATATGGTACGATCCGATGGGCTGGGGTACGTTACCAGAGCACAAGTAATAGGCGATATGGTAAGCCATATTTGAGACCTGTCCATCCAAGAGGCTGACCTCCACTGGCTGCCCTACGCCCGTGCGATCTCGCTCGTAGAGAGCAGCGACTACGCCGTTGACCCCAAGTATGCCGGCGACAAGATCGCCATAGGCAGGACCTGGACGCAAAGGAGGATCACCGGGCTTCTCTCCTGTGATGCTCATTACGCCGCTCAAGGCCAGGGCTACCAGGTCAAATGAGGGACGATCCCGATAGGGTCCAGACGACCCGAAGCCCGAGATCGAGCACGTGATGATGCGAGGATTGATCGGCTTGAGAGCTTCGTAACCGAATTGAAGTCGTTGCATTGCCCCGGCGCGGAAATTGTCCCAGACCACATCCGAGACCTTCACCAGGTCGTGAAAAACCTCGCGCCCAGTTTCAGTAGCTAAGTCCAGCACCAAGCCTTTCTTATTTCGATTAAATGCCAAGAAGAAGTAGCTCTCGCCCTTGTGGTTGCCCTGAGCTACGCCGGTTCTCCGGCTGATGTCACCGTCTGGCGCCTCGATCTTGATAACCTCGGCCCCGAGGTCCGCCAACATCATGGACCCGTAGGGACCGGCGATGGCCCGCGAGAGGTCCAGAATACGCACCCCAGAAAGTGGCCCTTTCATATGCTGTTATCTCCTCATTGTGTTCTTCTGCAAGGTCATTGACTCGTACTCACCAATACATATTGGCCTGGCGGCAAATGTATGACATGACCATAGTTCAGGCTTTTCATTGGCCGGCTGTGACACAGGTCAAAAAAGCGTTGGCTCTGCTACTCGAACACGCCCTGCAGCAATAATTCGTCGTACTCCTCTTTGGGCATGCCGAGGATCTGTTGATAAACGTATTCATTGTTCTGGCCCAGGCAGGGACCGGCCGATCGCATGTCAGAAGGGGTTTTCGAAAGGCGAAATGGCATACTATCGTATGTATGGCGTCCGATAACTAAGTGCTCCAATTCCTGATAGTGTTCTCGATGGGCCAACTGCGGGTCCGCATGGAGGTCGGCGCCGTTCTGCACCACACCGGCTGGTACGCCGACGGCTTGCAGCTTACGCATGACCTCCTCGGGTGGGTAAAGCGCCGTCCACTCTTCGATCAGTCGGTCTAGCTCCGCCTCGTGCTTCTTCCGACCAATGGCACTGCCGAATCGATCATCGGCAGCCCAGCTTGGATTGCCCATCACCCCAAGAAGCGCCTGCCATTCCTGTTCGTCAAATATCGCAACGACGCACCAGCGATCTTCGCCCCGGCAGCGATAAGCGGCATGAGGGGCAGCAGCGGGATGCTCGTTCCCCATTCGCTGCTGCTGGC
>JAUSEJ010000337.1 GCA_030650265.1 Dehalococcoidia bacterium
TATACCAAAAAGCAGAAGTGCATGCTGGCGACGAGTGATCTAGTGACATTGTCGCAATCCAGAGACAGCACTATCTCAAGCTCGTCTCCTCAATTGTGAACTCTTACGGTTGTTAGATTTACTTTCAATCTATATCACTCTATGGCGGGAGTCATATGTCGCAGACACTTTCCCTCCCGGAATTTATAGCCCGTTGGCAAGCGTCTACTCTATCTGAGCGCAGCGCTGCCCAATCCCACTTTATTGAACTATGCCATATATTGGGGCAACCAACACCTGCAGCCGCAGACCCTTTAGGGGATTTCTACGCCTTCGAGAAGGGCGTGCAGAAGACGAGCGGGGGCCAGGGGTTTGCCGATGTTTGGCAGCGAGGTCACTTCGCCTGGGAGTACAAGGGCAAGCACAAGAACCTGGCCGCTGCCTATCAGCAGCTCCTCAAATACCGTGAGGACCTGGAAAATCCTCCGCTCCTGGTTGTCTGTGACCTCAACCGCTTTGAAGTTCACACCAATTTCACAGGCACAGCAAAGCAGGTATACGCCTTCACTCTGGCCGACCTTGCCGGCCCCGAGCCTCTCCCTTCAACCACCCTTTCGGCGCTAGAAGTCCTTCGTGCCCTCTTCTCCGATCCAGAGAAACTACGACCCCATCAGACCACCTCGCAGGTCACGGAGAAGGCTGCCAGCAACTTCGCACTGCTGGCCAAAAGCCTCAGGCAGTATGGGGCTGACCCCGAACACGCCGCCCACTTCCTGATGCGACTATTGTTCTGCCTATTCGCCGAGGACGTGGACCTTCTGCCCAACAGAATGTTCAATAAACTGGTAGAGGCCACTCGGCATCGTCCCGCTGAGTTTGCCAAAAGGCTGAGCGTCCTGTTCTCCGCCATGGCCACTGGGGGTTCCTTCGGCTTCGACGACATCGCCCACTTCAACGGCGGACTCTTCGCCGACGGCGGAGTTCTTGACTTCGCAAGTGACGATATGGAGATTCTTTCTAAAGCCTGTAAATTGGATTGGGCTAGCGTGGAGCCTTCTATTTTCGGCACACTATTCGAGCGGGGTCTCGACCCTTCCAAGCGCTCCCAACTGGGCGCTCACTACACCAGCAAGGACGACATCCTGCTAATCGTCGAGCCCGTCTTGATGGCTCCGCTACGCCGTGAATGGGCCGAGGTACAGCGGCAAGCCCAAGTGATTATCGTCAAGATTGAAGCTGCCAGGGGTCCTGCCCGATCCCGTCACCAAGACTCTCTCCGCAAACTGTTGGTCGGGTTCTCCAGTCGCATCGCTAGCGTCCGTGTCCTTGACCCAGCCTGTGGAAGTGGTAACTTCTTGTATGTGGCCCTCAAGCTGCTCCTTGATTTGGAAAAAGAGGTCATTATCTTTGCCTTTAAAAACGGTCTCTCTGCCTTCTTCCCTCAGGTGGCGCCGGAGCAGCTCTACGGCATCGAAGTTAACCCCTACGCCCACGAGCTGGCGCAGATCGTCGTCTGGATCGGCTACATCCAGTGGCTGCGCGACAATGGCTTTGGCCTGTCCTACAGTCCTATTCTCCGGCCACTTCATAATATCAGGCGCATGGACGCCATTCTCGCTTACGACGAGCAGGGCAAGCCTCGGGAGCCGGAGTGGCCATCAGCCGACGTGATCATTGGGAATCCACCATTTCTAGGAGGGAAGCGGCTGCGCGACGTGCTCAGCGACAGATACGTCGATGACATCTTCGCCCTCTACGATGGTAGCGTCTCTCGTGAATCCGACCTTGTTTGCTACTGGTTCGAGAGGGCACGTCAACTAATAGGAGGGAGCCAAACTTCTCGCGTTGGGCTGCTAGCGACAAACTCAATTCGCGGAGGAGCAAACCGACGAGTTCTTGCACGAATTAAGGAATCGGGCGATATATTCATGGCATGGAGTGACCGGCCCTGGGTTTTAGATGGGGCCGCCGTACGTGTCTCGATGATCGGCTTTGATAACGGCGCCGAGAAGCGGCGAGTACTTAATGGCTCGACGACACTAACGATTAACGCTGACTTGACTGGCACCCTAGACCTGACTTCAGTCAAACGACTAGTGGAAAACATGAACATAGCCTATATGGGAGACACGAAAGGTGGAGCTTTCGACATTCCGCCAGACGTTGCCCTGAAGATGATCAATGCACCCCTAAATCCAAATGGACGCTTCAATAGCGACGTTGTAAGACCGAGCGTTAATGGGCTGGACATCACGAGACGGCCCCGTGGAATGTGGATCGTTGATTTTGGGATTGATATGACTGAAGCAATGGCGGCACTTTATGA
>JAUSEJ010000346.1 GCA_030650265.1 Dehalococcoidia bacterium
ATTACCCGCGAGCCAATGACCAGCACGGTGCCCAATACGACTGCGGCCTGCAGTATGGATTTGCCGACGGAAACAATAAAGTTATCTTGCGGTGTTGCCAGGGCTGGAAGGATGATCATCAGGGGGACAACTGCGAGATCCTGGACGATAAGCAGGCCTATCAGGACCCGGCCATGCACTGAATCGAGCTCGCCTCTGGCCATCAGCGTCTTCAACACCACCAGTGTGCTGCTCAAAGCAACCAGACCGCCCAGAAAGATGGCCTGGGCGACTGGAAGGGCGAGAGAGGACCCGAAGACTGCCACGAGGGCTACTGTGGCGCCGATCTGAATTGGCCCGCCGATGAGTGCGATCCCTCGAACCTCTTTGAGTTCTCCCAAAGAGAACTCAACGCCAAGGGAAAACATGAGCAGGACCACTCCGATCTCTGCCAGCGTCTGAACTTGTCCGAGATTACGCAGAAGGCCGAGGCCATAGGGACCAACGACAATACCGCCGATAAGATAGCCTATGACCACGGGCTGCTTCAAGCGGTGTGCAAGAAAGCCGCCAAGTACGGCTACGCCAAGTGTTAGAGCAAGATCGTAGGCAATCGAGAACGTTTCCAGTGTACTTCTCCCGATGGCGAACCGGCCAGTAAGCCCAGGAACATGAGCTTATGAAAGGACTCACGCACAGGATTCATTTTGCAAGACGTTTGAGAGCATCTATCGCTTCCGGCCGGGCGGGGTCAAGCTCTCGCGCCCGCTCATACTGTATCTTTGCATCATCCTTGTTCTTCGCATCTTCGAGCGCTTTCCCATAGTTCACGCGCGCCGAATAGAGCGTCTTCTTTGCGTTGCCCAATTGGCTGGCTGACAGAGGGGGAGAAAGAGGACTGGCCAGCAGAGCTTCGAGAGCACTGACGACTTTGGCCCAATTGCCCGTCGTGGGGGCCCTCGTATCACCGGCGCCCCAATAGGTTGTCGCCTCCTGCATACGCTGCGCGTAGGCGAGGTTTGTCCTGGCGGAGCCCAAGCGACCGCTAATCTGCGGGTCGCCAGGGGTTCTGGTCTGAAGCCGTTCAAGAGACAAGACGATCTCCTGCCAGGCAGACACGTCACCAGCTTCCCCTTTTTTCCAAAGGGAGTCCACCTTCGCCCAAACCGCTTCGGGCGCATCAAGATTTCCTGAGCCAGTATCGGTTGCTGCAGTGGTAGGCGCTGAAGGAGCACCAAGGGAGGAACCAAAGAGCAGTGGAATGACAAAGAATAGGCCTGCCACTAACAGTGCCGCCGATACCAATACTATCGGTAGCGTGCCTGCATTCTCAAACCAGGGCAATCTCAATCTCGGTCGGGGTTGTTTGATGT
>JAUSEJ010000353.1 GCA_030650265.1 Dehalococcoidia bacterium
GCGCGAGACGACAATCTCCTCAGCCTGGCCCGCCTTCAACAGCCATGTCACCGTTGCTCGCAGGCCGCGAGACGTGTCCGAGCCATCGCCGCTATAGGTTGCGAGCAGCAGCGCCCGCTGGCTGAACAGGCCCCGAGCAAAGTAGTTCAGCAGCTCGATGGAAGCAGGATCAGCCCAGTGCACGTCGTCAATGAATAGAACAGCCGGCGTCTCCTGCGTTAATCGTTCGAGAAGACGCAAAACCGCCTCGAAAAGACGGGTCTTCTCGAGACCGGGGTCGCCTATAGGCTCAGGAGCGGTGAGGCTGAGACCGCCGAAAAGACGCCCAAGATCTGGCAATCCGCTTGTCAAAACCGCCAGCCGGGCCAAGTCGAGGTTCCGAAGCAGCGGGCCAAAAGCTTCGAGGATCGGAGCGTAGCTCAGCCCAATCCCCATTGGATAGGCCCTTCCCTCGAGCACCATGAAGCCACGCTTTTTGGCCAGGGTGAGAACTTCATTGGCGAGACGGGTCTTGCCAATGCCCGGCTGACCGGTAAGAAAGACCGTGCCTCCCTGCCCTTCGGCCGCAAGGAGCTACGCCTCGGCCAGGCGTCGTAGTTCCCTGCCGCGACCGACTAAAGGAGACATGCCTCCCGACCATGATGTCCCCCAGGACGCCGGATTCCTCTGGTGCTCTGCCAAGCGCCTATCCCTCCCCGACCACCTAGCAGGCTAATCTGACCTAAGCGGCGCTCGCTAAGAGGCTCTCCCTATCAAGATAACGTCGGTGATTCCAACGATGCCACAAACTTGGACAGCCAGTTCCACTCATTCGGAATCGTACCGGCCAGCCAGTTTGCCGGGTTTCCCGCCAATTCGATCATCCCCAATTCGCCAACGTAGAAAGCGGCGAGGCAATCCATGGGACAAAACAAGAACTTGTTCAATTTCTGATAGAGGTCGAATTCCGACATGGCCTTGTGATGGGCAAGACCAACGTCCAAATAATACTCCGTGGGCGCAAGCTTCGCTCGATTAGCCTTTGTGTCCCCATAAACCGAGCCCAACCCCAGGCGCAAGCTGAAAATACCAGGAAATACCCCGTTCTTGATCAGCCAGCGGATCCCTTCTATGAGGGAATCCCGCGACTCTTGCCACGTCTTGTGCCCGTTCTCCGGCATCAGACTGACGCCGCCGACGAAGTTACACCCAACATTGCCGGTGCCAAAGACCTCCACGGCTTCCAAATGAGCCTCAAGGTAGCGATCATAGCCATTATAGTTGGACTTGCCCGGGCACACTTCGGCGAACATTTTCCTGTCCCAAACTTCGATATTGAAGTTGACACAGGCAAGACCCACGTCCTTCAATCTCTGCATCGTCCGCCTGCTCATTGGCTGCGTGCTGATACACATGTTAGGCGTATAGGAGGCGCCGCTGGCAATCTGTTCCACGAAGTCGATATATACCTTTCCCTCCTGCTCCCGGTCCTTCAATCCTCCCATCTGAAAACGACCTTCGACCAGTCTCATGCTCGAGGCAATTATTTTGTAGGCCTCGACTGTTTCATCGAGATTTATCGCTGTCGGAACGGCAGTGCCGGCAGAACGGGCGTCCTCGTACGTCGAATTGTAGTTGCAGAACTTGCACTGCACGCCCTGAGTGAAGTACTCGCAGAAGCGGACCGGATAGATACTAAAACAGCGGCGATCCATGGAAACTAAGCTGGTTACAGGCGTGCCCTTGCTGGTTACGAGCTCGTCCGCCCAGTCCTTGCGCGGTGGGAAATAGACCTCCTCGACCCTTTCCTCGCCTTCAAACAGGGCAAAACGACCATCCCCCACATCTCTAATTTCATATGGGCTCTGGGAATCCCGCATGACGCGGGCGCCAATGGCGTTCTTCATGTACAATACACCCGGACGCATCACGTACCCCTGCCTGACCGTTTCCGGCCTTTTCGCCGCTATCTCCTTTATAGACACATCCATATCACGGCTTTGGAACGATCCGCCGCGCGTCCAGATGCTCACCTTGTCGAGCGCCCCGGTATCCTTAATCCCGTTGCGTAGAGCCTCCCACTTGACAATGACCTCTCGCGGAACGCCGGGGTATTTCTTCTGCAGATCATCAACTCTGGCCATGACCCTTCTCCTTTCGACTACTGCTTGCTCTTGACGACCAGTAGACGCTATGATCGTCAAGACACGGCATATTATTGACCACCTTCCAGACTGGCCTGACCAAGATGGCGCGATTTAGGGCCGGATGCGTGGGTTTTGCCGATTATACTCCATTTCGAAGCCGGAGTCTATGGGTCGATCTTAACTTACTCGCATGGCTGATAGCTCCTTGCCAATGTGATCGAGGTGTGGTAGAATACGAAACACGTCGGGCTGTAGCGCAGCTTGGATAGCGCACCTGTATGGGGTGCAGGGGGTCGGCAGTTCGAATCTGCCCAGCCCGACCAAATAGAAAGCCCTGACCCTTCTTGCGAAGGGTCAGGGCTTTCTTCTCTCTTGATTACGGAGTACTTTTGCATCCTGCTTGGAGGACTATCTCTCGACTCGCTCGACGCGGTACTTCATGATCCCGGCGGGAGCCTCAACGTGGACCTCTTCTCCCGCCTGCTTATCGAGGAGGGCCTTGCCGGTGGGCGAAGCCACGGAGATCTTGCCGACCTTCAGGTTCACTTCTTTGGGGCTTACAAGAGTGTAGGTGATTTCTTCGTCGTAGGTCAGATCACGCACCACCACCTTGCACCCCATACCAGCCTTAGTCTCGCTCACGTCTTCACTCTGAATAATAACCGCCGCCCTCAAAGTTGCCTCCAGTTGCTGGATTCTTCCTTCAACATGGGCCTGGTGTTGACGCGCGGCGTCGAGGGGAGCATTCTCCCGAAAATCCTTGTCCGCCCGGGCACGCTGCAGCTCGTCGATGATCCCGGGCCGCTCCTTGATGAGGTCGCCAAGTTCATTCTTTATCTTGTCGTGACCTTCAGCCGTAAGATGCACGGCCTTAGCTTGCCTTGACTCAGCTCCACTCTCCTTACGGGCTCCCTTCTTGCGCGCCTTGACCAGGGTTGCAAGGTTCGAGGCCGTCCAGCTCTGCTGCCTGGCAAAGACGAGGAAAGCCTTGATAGCCTCCGCCCGTAGCGTCGGATCGGAGGATGACGATCCCAGCTCATTCGAGTAAAGCTCCACATCCAAAGACCCTAATTGCGAAAAGAAGTTGCCCGGTCCATACCAGCGCGAAAACCTGTTCACTTCCTGTGAGTACGCTTGCCTCGCTTCAGTCGAGAGGCTAGCCAAGAATAACTTGGCCCCCTCACCAACTGTGATCATACTATCCATATATCCTTCCCTTCAACCTGTCCATAGGTTACAATTATAAGACAACATCAGTTTAGAGGCAAGCCAACAATGATGGAAGTCGTCGCCAAGCATACTGAGAAGCTGGGCGTATACCTCTCACCAAACCAAATCCAGCAACTCGAGGTCTATTATCGTCTGCTCGTAGAATGGAACCAGCGGATCAACCTCACTTCCATTACCGCCTACGAAGAGGTGCAAGCCAAGCATTTCCTTGACTCCCTCACCCTGATCCCCGTTCTACAGGAGATGACTCCTTCCCCGTGTAATTCTCCTGTGCGCGTCGTGGATATAGGCGCCGGCGCCGGCTTCCCGGGGGTCCCACTTAAAATAGCTCTGCCGGAAGTTCAACTCGTTCTGATCGAGAGCACAGCAAAGAAAGCGGCGTTTCTGCGCCATTTGACCGATGCGCTCGGACTAACTGGCGTTGAGGTCAGAATAGGACGGGCTGAACAGCTTGCTCATCAGCCGGATTTGCGCGAGGGCTTTGACTTCTGCCTGGCCAGGGCCATCGCTGCCCTCCCGACCCTCCTGGAGATCACCCTGCCTTTTGTCAGACCTGGCGGCTTCTTCATCGCCCATAAGAGTGCAGAAATTGCGGCTGAGATCGCCGCCTCTGCCAACGCCCTACGAATATTGGGCGGCCAACTAAAACAGGTAAGAGAAGTGCAATTGAATAGCATCCTTTCTCCCCGGGTGCTCGTTATTGTTGAAAGGGTGTCCCAAAGTCTGCCAATCTATCCGCGCCGGCCCGGGATGCCTGCTAAACGTCCCCTTTGATTGAAGTCGCCTCCCATATTTGCTATACTGGCAAATAGATCATGGCTTGTCGAGGAATTGCTCTTGAAACTGACATGGATCGTGGCTGCCCGGCTGCTGGCCGTTCTGACTATCTTGCTGGCCGTTGTCGCCGCGTCGGTCGGCCCCAATCCAATTACTACCTCGGCGACTCCCCATCAGGCCATGGAAAGGACTATCCCCTTTACCGACGTCAATCCCCTAGGGGCCAATTTCTTCCTCGATCGGGAGGTCGAGACGTGGAAGAAGGAAATAACCCTGAAGATGGCCAAAGATGCGGGAATCGGCTGGGTCAAGCAGATGTTCGCTTGGGAAGAGATCGAACCAAGTAAAGACCGCTTTTGGGATGAACGCTACCGCAAGAGCACCTGGGATAAGTTCGATGAAGCGGTCAGCCTGAGCGAGAAGTACGGCCTTCGTATCATCGCCAGATTGGACCGGCCACCAGCCTGGGCCCGCGCCGACAATTCCGAATCGACGTCGCCGCCCAAGGATTTCAACGATTATGGAAATTTCGTTTACAATATCGTGAACAGATACAAGGGCCGCATCCAATACTATCAGATCTGGAACGAGCCCAACCTCGGCTCCGAATGGGGAAAAAACACACCGAGCGCCTCTCAGTACGTCGAACTACTCAAAATCGCCTACAAGAGAGCGAAGGAAGCAGACCCAAACGTTGTGATTCTTGCCGCCCCTCTGGCAGCTACTCTGGAAGAGGGCCCGGCCAACATCTCTGATCTCACCTTCCTCGGGGCAATGTACAAGGCAGGCGCCAGGGACTACTTCGACATTATGTCGGCCAACGTCTACGGCTTCGACAAACCACCCTCGGATCCTCCCAATCCAAAGGTCCTCAACTTCTCGCGGGTCACACTCCTGAGAAACGTCATGGTGGAAAACGGTGACTCCGACAAAGCGGTCTGGTTTAACGAATTCGGCTGGAACGCCTCGCCCGAGGATTTCCCCAAGCAGCGGCTCTTCTGGGGACGGGTGAGTGAGCAACAGCAGGCCGACTACACATTTGAAGCCATCAACCTCGCCCGGACCTGGGAGTGGGCGGGAGTAATAAACATTTGGTACTTCCGGCAAGTGGGCGATATTTCGCCAGTCGACCACTCTGAATATTATTTTCGGGTGGTGGATATCAATTTTACTCCCCGGCCAGTCTACCATGTTCTTCAGAATATTAGCATCGGTCTGAAGATAGCCCCGCCAGGGACCCATCAGGAGTCCAGCCCCGCAGCAGAATTGAGTGGCAGATGGAAGATAGTGCAGGACCCTCGCCTGGCAGGAAAAGCGGCAATAACGGCCGAGTCGCCGGGAAACTCGATCGCCTTTACCTTTTTTGGCACCGAGGTGGCTCTGCTCGCCAAGACCGACAGGTTTTCTGGCAAGCTATATGTAGAAGTCGATGGAGCGCCGAGTCCGAGCCTATCCTGGGACGAGAGGAACAAGACCACTGTAAGTATGAACACGCCGGATGACCACTGGCAAGTAAAAGTACCTCTCGTCAAGGGATTGCCTCCGGCCAAGCACACACTGGTTTTGACGCTGACTGAGCCTGGCGGAACGACATCCCAGGGCCAGGGGGTAACGATAGATGGCTTCATCGTGGACGCGGAACCCTACAACTACTGGAACTTCTATGCCAAGATCGCCCTCGCCTTAATGGGCTTAGCGGGCTTCTTCGCTACTTTCCAGATGAGGAGGCGTTGATGAAGAAGGGCCGGGTCTTCGACCTTGCCATCCTCACCACCAGCCTTGCAGCCTTCAGTTTCTTCGCCTTACGGCAACTGGATCTCCCGGGCCTTTACTACGATGAGGCAGCCGACGCTGTTCCGGCCATGCAACTCGTCCTCGGACAGAAACTAGAGCTACTAAACCAGGCGGGCCTCGCTTGGGGCAATTTGACTCTGCCTATAATGATCATGGACTATGTCGGCACCGTCAACACATACCTTCTTGTCCCTCTCTTCTCGATGTTTGGTGTCAGCGTCATTTCCCTAAGGCTACTCACAATTCTCGGCGGCCTGCTCACAATAGTCTTTAGCTACTTCGTCGCCAGAGCGCTATTCGATCGGACGATCGCTGCCGCCACCGTCATCCTACTGGCTGTTCACCCGTCATTCGTGTTCTGGAGCCGCCAGGGCATCCATGTTACGTCAATCATGACGGTGCTATCCACCGCCAGCCTTCTATGCCTGATCGTCTGGCGACGAAGCGGACGACAGCGCTTCCTCTACTTAGCCGCCTTTCTTCTCGGACTCGGCCTGAGCGCCAAACTCCTGTTCTTGTGGTTCATCGTCGCCCTGGCCGCCACCACTTTCGTTCTCTTTGGCATACCAAAGATGGCCCGCCATCTGCGAATTTGGGGGAAAAGGGATGTGACCGCAGATAACCGCAACCATTTCCCCTTTTCCCCTTTTCCCCTTTTCCCCCTTCTTCGCCTCGCCGGCTGCATCCTGTCCTTTGTCCTCGGCGCCTGGATGATCTTGCTGTACAATTTGCTCACCAGTGGGACTATTACAGTGCTCACCAAGAATCTTGTTACAACCGGCTATGGCGTCAACAATTTCGCCTTTTGGACCAACCTGCTCACCTCCCTTGACGGCTTCCGAGTCTTTCTCCAGGGAGAGAACTTTTGGTATCTTGGTGGGCTGTTTGCCAACGACTGGTACCCTACAGCCTTCGTCGTTTCCGCTATCGGATCGCTGGTTGTTCTTATTCACCCGCTAGCGAGGCGACACTGGCGATCCCTGCTGTTCCCCCCTGCCATCATCGCCATCATTGTGATTCAAAGCTGCTTCACCGTCTCCGGTCTCTGGCCAACCCACGACTACATTACCTATCCTTTTCCCCAAATGACGTTAGCAGCGTTCGCCTTGACCACAATTCGCCTGCTGCCCTTGAAGAAGCTCGCACCTGCCCTTTTGATCGCAGCGTTGCTCCTTATGGTCGCCAGAGACTCTTATGTCAACCAGGAGTATCACCGTGTCCTGGCAAAGACGGGAGGTCTGTTCACCCATTCGGACGCCATATACCGGCTCTCCACCTACCTGGACTCCCGGGGAGTGGCCGAACCGATGGCCATGGATTGGGGGATCAAGTCCAGCGTTCAGATTCTCACCATGGGCCGGATCAATCCCATCGAGATCTTCCAGTATGATCAGGATCCAGGCCCGCTGTTCTTCGACTGGCTATACGGCGCCCTTACCACAAGACCCGACACCTTATATATCTTTCACGCCGACGACAACGAGATCTTTCCTCGCTACCAGGCATTTGAATCACTGGCACGCAAGCTTGACAAGAAGGTGACGCTCGAGCAAACAGTTCTTCAAAAAGACAGATCGCCGATCTATACTGTCTACTCGGCCAGATAGTTGATACTCGCGTTTGTTGACACCCTGCAAGCAATGTTGGATAATCAGTGCTAGATTCGATTGAGGCTCGGAATTTGGTTGAAGCAGCCGTTCCAGGGGCCAAGCAGGAGTCGCTGAGCTCTGACGTTATCGCTATCTCAGGGCTGACGCTGGCTGTGGCCCTGTATTATTTTGCGGACAGTCTATGGCTTTCGCTGCTAGCAGCAGTGCTGTTTACCCTGATCGCGGTAAGACGAATCGATCTGGCTCTTATCTTTGTCATTCTTAGCTCACCGTTTTACCTGTTTCCGAAGTATTTCGGCAGCCTGTCATTCAGTTTATCCGAGTTCTGTGTACTATCATGCGGATTGGCGGCCATTTGGCTTGGCGTCTTAGAGACAATACATCGGGGATTGACGCACGCCGCGCGAGCCTTGCTACAGTTTCTTACGACTGAACTGAAAAGGCCAGTTGTTCTGTTTCTGATCGCGTCATCGCTGTCCCTGTTTGCGAGCGACTATCTCAAGTATAGCCTGAGAGAATATCGAACGGTGGTGATAGAGCCGGCTCTGTTCTACTTTGTCATGACCGCCTACGTGACAGAACAGAAGCAGGTATGGCGGCTCGTAAACGCTTTCCTGCTGCTTAGCGTAGGCGTGGCGCTGTTCAGCCTATTTCATTATTACTTTGTCGGATTGGTGGAGTCAACCGACGGGGTTAGGCGGGTCTTGGCGGTTTATCATTCGCCCAACGCCCTGTCCCTATTCCTCGGACGATCGGCGCCTATGTTGGTCGCTCTGGCCTTGTTCTATCCTGCCAGAGGCGGCACCGGTAGACGGGTATTATACGCTCTCGGCAGTCTGGCCGTGCTGGCTTGCCTGTACATCACCTACTCTCGGGGAGCATGGCTAGGAATAGCGGCCGCCCTGGTATTTGTGGCCCTTATTCGGGGCCGGCGGTATGTGCTATGGACCGGGGGAGTTGTGGTCTGCGCCCTCTTGGCGCTTATCCCCCTGGTGGGAGTTGACAGACTTCTGTCAAGAACAGCAAGCATGGGGAGGCTCTACCTTTGGCAGTCAGCTCTGGCTATGATCCGCGACCATCCATTCATGGGAGTCGGCTTGGATAACTTCCTTTATCAGTATCCGCGATACATACTCAAAGAAGCGTGGGCAGAGCCCAACGTGTCGCATCCCCACAATATTGTCCTGGATTTCTGGACGAGGATAGGGGTGCTGGGGGTGGCCGCCCTTGTTTGGCTGCAGATCAGATTCTGGCAGTCAGGGCTATCGGTGTACCGCGGTGCGGCCAATGATAGAATCGGCATCCTTGCTCTCGCTCTAATGTCTAGCATGGTAAGCCTTCTGGCCCACGGACTCATAGACAATTCATTTTTTCTCATCGACCTCGCGATAGCCTTCTGGTTAATCTACGGCTCGATTGAGACCCTAAAGAAGGAGGCAACATGAGGATCCTCGTGGCCGGGGGAGCCGGATTCATCGGATCCCATCTTTGCGACGCACTATTGGCCGCTGGCCACACAGTTACCGTCTGGGATAATCTTATTACAGGCAAGGCGGGAAACATTGCCCACCTGCGCTCGAATGAGAGCTTTTCCTTCAGCCATGTGGACATCATCCAACCGCTGCCAGAAATCGAGATAGATGCAATATTTCATCTGGCCAGTCCGGCAAGCCCGGTCGGCTACTCCCGCTATCCGATTGAGACCTTGTTGGTAAACTCGGCAGGGACGCACAACTTACTGGAACTCGGGCGGGTCAACAAGGCTAAGTTCATCTTGACCAGTACCTCGGAAGCCTACGGTGATCCGCAGGTGCATCCTCAGCCGGAAACCTACTGGGGATATGTAAACCCCCTCGGGCCGCGCTGCATGTACGACGAAGGCAAGCGTTTTGCCGAGGCTATAGTCATCAACTATGTCTGGCTTCACGATTTGGACGCCCGCATCGTTCGCCTTTTCAACACTTATGGACCGAGAAACGACCCCGAAGATGGGCGAATCATCCCAAACTTCATCACCCAGGCCCTCCGTGGGCAACCGATCACCGTTTACGGCGACGGGCAGCAGACGCGAAGCTTCTGCTACGTGTCGGATCTTGTCCGCGGCATCCTGCTAGCCATGTTTAGTGATAGCACCAAAGGCGAAGTCTTCAATCTGGGAAACCCGGACGAGCACACGGCCCTTTATATGGCCAATCTGGTCAAAGAATTGACGTCGTCAATTTCCCCGATCCTGCACGCTCCCCCCCGGGAAGAAGAGATCGCCCGCCGTCAGCCGGATATCACTAAAGCCAAAACTTGTCTCAGTTGGGAACCACGCGTTTCACTTGACGAGGGACTGTCATTAACGGTCAAATGGTTCAGGCAACGTCTGGACGAAGGTCAGAATGCGAGTACTTAGCCAACGCCTTGACCCCCCTGAGGTCAGCCTACCGGCCGCTGTGGTGTTCGCCCTACTCATCGCGGCCAGTCTCATCATCGCCCTGATTCCCCTCAACTTTGCGATCGCAGTCGTTTTGGGAACGATTGCCCTGACACTAGTACTCGTGCGGGTGGACTTCGGGATTTATCTGACCATTTTTGCCGTTCCCTTCGGTTCGCTAAAGGAGATTCCGATAGGGCCCGCCTCACTTTCCGTAACGGAGTTCCTTATCCCTTTGGTCTTCATTGGCTGGGTGCTAAAGTTGATTGCCCAACGCGATGCCAGAGTTCGCTTCACGCCTCTGTTTCCCTTTCTGGTTCTCTTCATGGCAGTTCTCATCCTCTCGGCCACCATTTCCCGGGATCTAGCTCTGAGCACCAAAGAACTGCTGAAGTGGACTGAGTTTACCCTGCTGTTTCTCGTGGTCGCCAACGTCATGACTGGTCGCCGCCAGATCGCGGCAATAGTGGTACTCTTGCTCTTGGCAACTTCAATGGAGGCTTTCCACGGTTGGTACCAGTTTCTTTTCCGGAAAGGGCCGGATGGCTTCCTCATTGGCGGTGTGTTTCTGCGGGCCTTCGGCACCTTTGGCCAGCCCAATCCGTACGCCGGTTATCTCGGACTAACTCTGCCTCTGCTGCTGGGCCTCCTCGTCGGCACACGCTGGAACTTATCCATGCGGATCGATCGCGGTTTTGTGGCATTGATGACGGGCACTATCATCATTCTTGCTGCCCTGCTAATGTCCTTTTCTCGCGGTGCCTTGATCGCACTGGCAATCGCCTTTGCGGTAATGCTAGCCCTCAGGAGCCGCCAACCTCTGGTATTTCTGCTTACTGGCATTTTGATCATCTCGGTCTTCGCTTTTCTGGCGGTACTCGGCCTGCTTCCAACCGAGGCGACAAATCGCCTGGCAACTTTAGCAGAGTACTTCGGCCTCTTCGATGTTACAAAGGTCGTTTTGACTCCCGAGAACTGGGCCATCGTCGAACGAATGGCTTACTGGCAATCGGCCTGGGAGATGTTCAAGGACCATTGGATTATTGGGATTGGCATAGGCAACTTCAGCGCCTACTATCCAGAATATGCCTATCCTGGTTGGGCGTCAGGCGCCATGGGGCACGCCCACAACTACTATCTCAACCTGCTGGCAGAAACAGGGCTGCCGGGATTCTTCGCTTACATAGCCTTCATGGTGGCTGTGTTCATCTTTGCCCTGCGCACCGTCGCCAGGCTAGAGACTACAGATCCACCTTTCTGTAGAACGGCTCCAGGGGGCTGGAACTGGTTCTCCCAACCATACCCCCTGGCTTTGGGACTCATGGGAGTTCTGGTAGCGCTAAGTATTCACAATTTCTTCGATGTACTCTATGTTCACGGCATGGCCGTTCAATTAGGCCTCATTCTGGGCCTTTTGTTCGTTTTGAACGCGATACCAGGCGAGAAAGGAGCTCGAGATAGAACCGACTAGCGTCGATCAGGAACAAAACGAGGCTCAGGAGATCTCTCTTAAGAAGAGATTCTTCAATCGCAACACCCTCATCTCTTTTGCGGTGGCCTTCGCCATTCTCTTCTTCCTCTTCACTCGCGTTGACTTGAATCTGACTGGGATAGTCGAGACAATGCGAAGCGTTGACCCGCTCAAGTTTCTCCTTGCTCTTCTCATTTACTATATTGGCTTCCCCATCCGTGGCGCGCGCTGGCGCCTGCTTCTCCAGAACGTTGGCTACGATGTAGCGAAGGGCATGAAGATGCCGTCCCTGGCCGGACTTTCTGAGATAATCTTTCTCGCCTGGTTTGCCAACTGTATCGTTCCGGCCAAGTTGGGCGACATGTATCGGGCCTATCTTTTGAAGAAGAACGCCAACGTCAGCTTCTCCAAAACGTTCGGCACCATCTTGGCCGAGCGAATCCTCGACATGATCGTTCTGGTTGGCCTGATGGTGATGTCGGCTCTCGCACTTGCCAGGGGCAAGAACGCCGTAACAGCCCTGCCCGTAGTCGAGATCGGCCTCGCCTTCGTCGTGCTCATCGTCATCGGCTTGACCATTATGTTCAGATTTGGCACTCATATAGAGAAGCGTCTTCCAGAGCGCATTCAGTCCATATACGGCCGATTTCAGTCGGGAACACTGGGCAGTTTCAAGCAATTACCGCTGATCGCGCTACTCACAATTCTAGTTTGGCTAACCGAAGCCGGACGACTCTACTTAGTTACAATGGCGCTGGGACTCGACATGGGCCTTGCCATCATCATCTTCGTGGCCCTGGCCAACTCCCTGTTGACAACTCTGCCTTTTACGCCCGGGGGGCTCGGGCTGGTCGAAGCTGGAGTCAGCACTCTTCTGATGATGGAATTGAGCCAAGATGTAGCAGTATCTGTCGCTATCATGGACAGGACGATCAGCTACGGCAGCCTCGTCCTATTCGGGTTCGTGGTCTATTTGTTCAGTCGGAAAAAATAAACATGCGCATTGGCATCGATTACACATCCGCCCTTAACCAACGCGCCGGTATTGGACGCTTCACCAGAGGAATGGTATATGGTCTGTCTCAAGTTGACCGGACTAACCAATACGTTCTGATCCACGCAAGGACCCGCCGGGCCAGCCCGGAGAATGCCTTGCCTGGAAACTTTGTCTGCCGTCAGTTGCCGCTCGGAGAGCGAGCCCTCGCCATTCTATGGCACAGACTGGGTGTTCCCGCATCGGTAGAATACTTCGCCGGGCAGTTGGACATTTTTCACGCGCCGGACTACGTTCTTCCTCCTCTGAGACAGGCGAAAGGAATCATTACTGTACACGACCTGAGCGTCATGCTCTATCCCGAGCATGCGGAGCCCAATCTGGTCAAGTATCTATGCAAGACCGTACCCGGTTGTATCGAAAGGGCCCGGCTCATCCTGGCCGATTCAAACAGCACAAGAGATGACATTATTCGACTTCTTGGCGCCCCGGAAAACAAGGTACAGGTGGTCTATGGTGGCGTCGATCGGCGCTTCGCCAAAGTGGCAGACCCCCTAATCCTGCGGCAAATTCGCGAATCCTATCCCATCGATCGCCCCTACATCTTTTCTCTCGGGACCATTGAGCCTCGCAAGAACCTTGTCACCCTCCTCGAAGCCTATGACTCGCTCCGTGCCACCGGCAAGACTGCCCACCGACTCCTGATCGGCGGCGCCAGGGGATGGCAGAATAGCAGACTTGCCAGGGCTTACGATCGCTTGACCTCGAAGGAAGACGTTATCTTTCTGGGATTCATACCAGACGAGGATTTGCCTGCTCTATATTC
>JAUSEJ010000379.1 GCA_030650265.1 Dehalococcoidia bacterium
ACGATGGCTGGCGCCTGTCTACAGAGGTTCTCACCCGCCGGGCCGATCCCCAACACCCTGGCCTGCCAACCGTGCAGCTTCTCCACCGCCAGCGTCAGTTGGCTTAGCGTCATGCCCCATAGAAGCTCGGCGCTTCGCAACTCCACCTTCCCGTCGTCGATCCATAGGTAGACTGGCTTGGCTGACTTGCCCCTCACAACAAGTCCGTCGTAGCCGGCGAACTTGAGTTCAGCGCTCCAGTGCCCCCCGGGGACGCTGTAGGTATAGGTCTCATGCAGCGGCACCGGTGATTTGTGGGCAACCGTGAACCTGGATGCCGATGGCGACAACGTGCCGTTCGCCGGTCCCGTCATCATAATAAGCGCATTCTCGGGGTCGAAGGCGCGGCATTCCGGCGGCACCTCCTCCCAGTAAATCATGGCAGCGACGCCCCGTCCGCCGATAAACTTGGGCACGTAATCGCTGGTGGGTGTCTCCTCAATCTTGCCGGTGGTGAGGTCAACTCGCAGGATCCTGCCGGTCCAACCATACATCTTCATTTCACGCCCCTTTTCGCGAAACGCAGGGCGCCCTCGGGGCAGAGTTTGACACACAGCGGGTTCCCTTCACAGAGGTCACACTTGATGGCGATATTCCGACCGGTGTCGAATTTCATATGGGAGTTCGGGTACCACGGACAGGCCTGGATGCAGAGCCGATGCCCCTCGCACTTGTTCGCGTCGACGACCCTGGCGCCCGTCTGCGGATCCACGTAGATGGCCTTGTTCGGGCAAGCCAAAAGGCATTGTGGCACGACGCACTGCTTGCAAGTGTGGCTGTCGATGCGGCGCCCCTCCAGAATGTGGTCTACGATCCAGGTGCGCGCCAGGGCCGGACTCACAACACCTTCGTGGCTGAGGGAACAGACCGCCTCGCAGGTCCGGCAACCCGAACAGGTCCTCGAATCGCGCTCGATATGCCCGATCGCCTTCGGAAGCTTTTCCCGCACCGCCTTGACGTTCACCCGTCCGGAGAACTGCTGGGGCTCTTCTTGAACTCCCCTGTCCTGTTCAGTCAATTTCTCTTCCGCCTTGGCAACAAATTGTTAATGCAGAAATCCCGGTATTGAAGTCGTTCGTGACCTTATTGTCCCTATATTGCGCTCGCCGGAGCCATCCAATGTCCTCAGACGCAGACGAATCGCCCGGTCTTCTGTGACCTTGGCACCCCAGCAACGAAGCGCAGAGCAGGTAACAGGCGACTATGCGGGACGGGCCTGTCCCGATTGAGACAATCTTATAACAGACGACCGCGGCTTTGTCAACGGAAATGCTGGCCGAACCTGAGTTGCGTCGCACTTTGATCTCTGCTATAATTGCGCTTAGATAACCCGCGGTTGACACTTGGCGCATTCGTCTAGCGGCCCAGGACACCTCCCTCTCAAGGAGGAGACCACCGGTTCGAATCCGGTATGCGCTACCAGGCTATTCGTAAGCGAACAGGCCACCGGAACGAATTCTCTCTAAGATGAGGCCACCAATCATTTGTGGCCTTATTGTATTGTAGGATATGAGCGATAGACAAACGATCTTAGTAATCATGGCCCACCCGGACGACGAAGTGCTGGGAATAGGAGCAACGCTGGCACGCTACTCGGCGGCCGGCGCCAGAACCGTCCTGGTCTGCGCCACGCGAGGAGAGGTCGGCGAGATAGCCGACCCTGCCCTTGCTACCCCGGAGACTCTTGGAGCGGTACGCGAAGGTGAATTGCGCTGCTCCTGTCAGGAATTGGGCATAGGTGAGCTAATCTTCCTCGACTACCGGGACTCCGGCATGGCCGGCACGGACGAAAATCGTCATCCCTCGGCCTTCATGAATGCCGATTTCGAAGCGGTCGTGGAAAAAGTGGTCCGGCTAGTTCGTGAACTGCGCCCACAAGTGATGGTAACCTTCGATCGTGGCGGCGGCTACGGCCATCCGGACCATATTCGGGCCCACGAAATCGCGACGGCCGCCTTCGTCAGGGCGGGAGATCCTACTCAATTTCCGGACAGCGTTGCCGGCGGCCTGCATGCCTATTCCCCCCAACATCTCTACTACACCGCTATTCCGCGCAGTTTCTTCCAGAGTATGTTCGCCCGTCTCAAAGACATGGGCGTTGACTTGGGGCCATTCGGCCAGATCGATCTCGAGAAGATCGGTAGCCCGGACGCGGAGATCACGGTCGCCATCGACTCCGGCGAATATGTCAAGACCAAGCTGCGGGCCTTCGCCTGCCATCGCACCCAGATGGACCCGAATGGCGTCTTCTCTCGTCTCCCCGAGGGAGTGCGCATGGGATTCATGGCCCGTGAGCATTTCGTCGAGTACGGCGTCCCCGCCACCGGAACGCTCAAGACCGACCTGTTTTCTTCCTAGCACTGAAGTGACTTGGACAAAACTACGCCGCAAGCTAAAAGCCGCGACATCTACCAGCGGTTTCTAGAAACGTCCTGGACGTCGAGGCTTTAGCCGGTCAAGTCAGTCGAAAGATCAAGCTAATCTGGCATTTCCGGCTAAAGCCTCAACCTCCTGGAGATGACTTCGCACTTGTTTCTTGAGAATGCCATTTAATTGGGCGAGGCTCTTTGCATCATATCCACCAAAATGCACTGAGAGCAGGAAAGGAAGTCAATGATCCGACAATTCGTGCTAACCGTATCCGAGTCCAAGCGTCTCATCGCCAGGGCCGTTGCCAGGATGGAGGTGGTGCAAAGGGCAAAGAATGAGGGAATGCTGGCCATCGCCACCGGCACTACCAATTCCTATCTGGTTGAAGAGATTCTGGGGAGGGCTATCGACAAGCGCAGTTATCTCAGCGGTCTGACTCTGCCAAAGAAGCCGGAAAAGGGATCTGAGCCACGTCCGGCGCCTATGGCGGAACTGATCTTCCGGCGGGGAGAGATCGTCGCCGATCTAAATCGTTTCACCTGCGTCCCCCACATGCAGGCCGGCGACGTCTACATCAAAGGCGCTAACGCCCTGGACTACCGGAATAAGGCGGTGGGTATTCTGGTCGGCGGCGACACCTCCGCCACCATTGGCAATGCAATCGGCACGATCATCGGACGACGAATCCATCT
>JAUSEJ010000382.1 GCA_030650265.1 Dehalococcoidia bacterium
GTTACAGCGTCGAATATAGTCTCTATGATTACTAATACTCATGTCATTACCATCAGCAATCCGCCGACCTCTACCCCGACGACCACGCCAACGGCGACCGGTACCTCGACACCGACACCGTCTGTTACCCCGACGCCAACGTCGACGGGCACGGCAACGCCAACTCAGACATCATCTCCAACAGTCACGGCGACCTGGACTACCACGCCAAGCCCCACGGGAACTGCATAACCGACGACAACCGCGACGTCCACAGCAACTCCCAGTTCAAGTTCGACGGGTACCGCTACGCCCACGGCCTCGGCGACCGGTACACCTACTCAGATCTCCACGCCGCTGCCAACCGTGGTCGGAACAGTTGAGCCGACCGGAGTAACCACGATTACCCTGCCGAGCAATTGGGGCCAGATCGTCCTGCCGTCCGGTCTCGTGACCACAACCACCACCTTTACCTACACGCAGAACAATTCGCCCCCGGATAGCACAGGAGGCTTTTCTTTCGCCGGGCGGTCTTTCAGCCTGGTCTCAACTGACTTGTTCGGCAACCCGATAACCCATTTCTCCACTACCTTTACGATCACTCTTGAGTATGAAGATAGCGATTGGCAAGGCACAGGCGTCACCGATGAGAGCAAGCTGAACCTCTACTTCTGGAACGGGTCCTCCTGGGCGGGGGTGCTCCCCTGTGCTGGCTGCTCGCTCGATATCGACAGTAATCGACTCGTCGCCGTGTTGGACCATTTGACCCAGTTCGCCCTGCTGGCGCCGGCGCAATACAGGGTATTCTTGCCGCTGACGTTACGAGGGTACGGCGGAGGCTGGTGACGCATAGCGCTCGGGTGGCGACCGCCGCCTTTGCCTTGGCCGCCGGAACCGAAACGAGGGTCCCAGCTAGCCCAGGGGAGCCACGATCTGCCCCAGTAACTGGCCGACTACCCTTCTCGCCTCATCCTCTCGCCCGGGAGGCACGGGGACCCGGACCTCCTCTATCTGCGGCTTGGGCGAGCTCGGGTACTCGTAGCAGATTTCGACGTGAGTGTGGCGGCCATTGTGAAGAGTGGCGCCCACCAGTGCGAAGCCCGGCAAACCCCAACTGTGGAGACGACCACCAATATACACAGACTTGTTGGTAATGACCGCCTCGCCGGGGTGGCTCTTCAAGATAGCGTTGTTGACCCCGGGCACCACGAAGGCGAGGAACCCCATCAAGGCGATGAGAGCCAACATCAGCAGCAAGACAAACAATCCAGCTTCCCGATCGATGACGGCGAAAACGATCCCGATAAGTAAAGACACGGCTGCGAGAATCTTGAAGAGCGCGGCATAGCCGGCGATATTCTCCTTGAACTCAGCCTTCACATAATGGCGCCAAAGTCGCGCTTCGTATTTCCAGTGAGCCAACTCGCCCTGGTCCCGCATCAGCTTGCTCATCGTCATGGCTCGTTCGCCGTAGATCACAAAGACGGTTGACCCGGCCGCAGGATGCCCCAGCCGAAGAAAGCGAGCATAAAGCCGAGTTCCGCCAGATTCAGGCCGGGCACAAACGGATTGACCATCATGGCCAAACCGATCAGGGCGAGGACCAGACCGAAGCCAGCCATCCGGCGCTGAAATCTCCTGGTGCTCTCCATCTTCTTTTCCCGACCCCCCTTCCCGACCTCCCAGCCGGAAGTTTTGGCCGACGCGTGGCGTTGAACTGCCGAACTGCGGTCGCTTCTGCCCCAAACGAGGCTGAACGCCGATTTCGCGGTCACCGAGGCTCGAAGTTTGCCAACCTTTGTCCGAGCTGAGGAGTCTCAGCCCGCCGGTGGGGCGACCATCTGCCCCAATAGCTGGCTTACCACCCGCTGCGCCTCCTCCTCTCCGCCGGGAGGCACGGGGACCCTGACTACCTCTATCTGGGGTGTAGGAGAACTCGGATAGGAGTAAGCGATCTCGATATAGTCCCATGGCCCTTTCTGGAGTATTGCGCCTTCAAGACCAAAGCCGAGCATGCCCCAGGTGTGGAGTCGCCCGCCAATATAAAGCGTCCTCATGGTAATTACGGCTTCACCAGGGTGGCTCTTGTAGATGGCGTTGTTTACTCTGGGCACGACGATCGCGAGGAACCCCATCAAAACGATGAGAGAAAGCATCATTAGCAGCATAAAAACGGCTACGTCCGGATCGGCAACCGCGAAGATGA
>JAUSEJ010000384.1 GCA_030650265.1 Dehalococcoidia bacterium
CGATGGATGCACTCTGCCAGCTTCCTCCAGTCCGGGATTACATCTTCCGAGCTACAGCCCACTATCGCTTCAAGGGGCAGATGTATCCGGCTAACAAAGCTCTCGTTCGCAGCGCGAATGACGAAGTTCGAGTCAATGAAGACCATTGCCACAGGTGACGAGGCGAAAACCACGGACAGTAGAGCTACCTGCTCACCTTGTGTGAGAGAGTTTAGGCTGCTAGAATTGATGCAGTTAGTCCAATCTGTTCCCATCACCCTTTTCTCCATGTCAGTTTCTTGCCGAATTCGCTCTCCCAAATCAATCTATAGCCAATAGGTAGCAAGCACGGTTATATCAAGATGGCAGGACGCTTTTGGGGATGCCAGGACCATTTGCTCCCTAGAAGCGGCTGCCATGCAGGAGGGGCCGGCGTCACCACAAGCTATTGAGGCATCGCCGCCAACCTGGCTTCAAGTTTGTCGAGGCGCCCCTGAAGAAGGTCGTTTTCCTCCACGAGTTTCCTGGCGCGGGAGGAGAGCGCCGGGTCTGACTGCCACCAGTCGATGCCGATCTCCCGGGCTTTGTCGACGGAGGCGACCAACAGGCGCACCTTGATGCTCAGCAGTTCGATCTCGGCGAGCGAGATGGTAATATCGCCAGCGATGACGATGCCCTTATCCAGAACTCGCTCGAGGATATCGGCAAGGTTGGTGGTGTGAATGGCGCTTGTAATCCGTCTATCGTTGTAGCTGTCCATGCAGTTAATTCCCCCGTCATATTCCCTACTCGCGTGTCATGCGGATAAACTCGTCTCTGACCGGCCAAGCTACATCAGATCTCCGAGTGGCCCGAGGTTCAGGTTCAAATCCCCTTCTGCCAGGCCGAAAGCCGCCGTCAGTTCGACCATTTTCTGCCCTAGCTTCATAAAGGTCTCGCCCATTCGCTCAATCTGGTCTTCGGTTAGCGATCCCGCCTCGATCCGGCGAATAGCCTGCTTCTCGAGGAGCCGCCGGATGAGCTCGACCACGGTCAGTACCAGCTTCGCCAGGCTCTGTTCGGCAGAGGTCGGGTCGGCGTTGATTCTCGTTGGCAAGGCGCCCTCAAGACGGGAGAATTCCTGCGCAAACTCCCCCAAAGTGCCG
>JAUSEJ010000405.1 GCA_030650265.1 Dehalococcoidia bacterium
TCGGGATTGGGTGCTTTTCTCTACGCTAGAACCTTCTTCTCGCCCCTTGCATCTCTACTGGTCGCCATTGTCTACATGTACGTTCCGTACCACATCGTCAACGTCTACTTTCGGGGCGACATCGCTGAATTCCTCGCCTACTCCTGGTTCCCCTTCATTCTTTGGGCGTTAACGCGGCTTGTTCAGCGCAAACGCTATGCCTATTTAGTCGTCGGAAGCGTCTTCTACGGGGCGCTAATTCTAACCCACAATCTGTCCGCCTTCATCTTCTCCGGTTTCCTGATAATCTACGGTCTGGCAGCCATCATTGGAAATCGTCCTACCGGACCGTTCAATTGGCGAGCAATGCTTGCCGATGCCCTGCGCCTCCTCGCAATGGCGGCCGCTGCCTGTGCCCTAACCACTTTCTTCTGGCTCCCGGCTATCGCCGAGAAATCGCTAATCCACCTGGATCGAATGCTTGAATTCGACTTCCACGAGAACTTTCCGACGGTGGAAGCGCTTTTCTCGACCGACCTTATTCACCGATACGGCGTCGTGTTCCACGGCGCTGAGGTTTTTGGCTACAGACTAGGCGCCTTTCAGGTCGTGTTCCTGATTATAGGTCTGGTCTTGCTGGTCTGGCAAAGCCGCCGGCTTGGACCGGGGACGAAGCTAGAAGGATTGGCCTCTCTGGCCATAACAGGAGTTTGTCTCTTTCTTATTTTCCCGATTTCGGTAGTCGTTTGGGAAAACGCCCCGATGCTCAAATTGACCCAATTCCCCTGGCGCCTTCTCGACTTCATCGCATTGCCCAGCGCCTTTCTCGCCGGCTTAATAGTTCAGGTGTTGTCAGAACGCCTTCGCTACCTCACTATATGTCTGATGGTTCCGACGATCATCGTATCAAGCGTTGCCGCGATGTTTCCGATCCTGTCAAACGTGACCGATGCCCAGATCACACCCAAGGGCAGCATAACCTTCGAACTTATGACCGGCGCTATCGGTACAACGGCGGGGGCTGAATACGTGCCAGGTTGGGTGAAGGAGCGAACACCGACCACCTTTTTTGCTCTAGCAAGCATTCTTGGTGATGCAACGATGAACTTTTCGGGCCATTCGGACCCGGGGGTCGACGCCATTCAGGTCGAGAGCGCCGGTGACCAATTCACCTATCGGGTTCACACTGTTAAGGCTGGCGCCTTCGTTCCCAATGTCGTCTATTTCCCGGGGTGGGAGGCCTTCGTCGACGGTAAGAGAGTTACCACAACCATCGACGATCCGTCTGGTTTGATCAGACTCGAAGTGCCCGAAGGTGACCACGCTGTCCGCCTTGAATTTCGCGATACCCCACTACGTAGCTCTGCCAATGCAATTTCCCTGGTAGCGCTCCTCGTGCTAGTCGGCTTGCTACTATGGTGCTACGGACGGGCAAGCTTTTATAGATTCCGAGCGCTGGTACGTTACTTCGTACAGCGCCGGTCGCCGTCTGTTGAGCAAATTGGCGAAGGTGTCCAGGGTTGGCGTTTACGACTTTCAACCCCGCCTGTCTCCAGGGAGTTTGTGGCCAAGGTCGCCATCGTCGTGGCTGTGCTGCCCCTATGGCTACTATCCAAATCAGCTTACGATTCGGTCTATGCCGCAGCCGTCACCTACGGCTCACCGCTGGTTGCCAATTATGACGACGAGATCATGACTGCGGGTTATTCCCTTTCCGGCCCAGACGGAAATCATTCTACCAGCGATTTGGCTGCCGGAGCCTCGCACGCACTAACAATTTTTTGGCGCAAGATCAGCAGCGATCCCAAGAACCAGTACAGACCGTTCATACGTTTGACAAATAGATTCGACCAGACCTGGGCCTATGACAGCGCCTCGGTAGATCGGCTTGAAACCGGCTCAGGGAGAGACGATATCCTTGCCTCGACGTTCAATCTAACCATCCCGTCTGGAACGCCTCCAGGCACCTACGAGATTGAAATAGGATTCGATAGCATAACCACAAAGAAGATACTGGAGGTACGTCGAACCTGGGTGGTTCCCGATTTGCCGTCCGAAAGAGGGATAAGAATAGGCCCGTTAGTCTTGAGCCAGGGGCGACCATCCAGTTCTTCTGGCAGCCTAACGCTAGGGATCACGGACCGTCCCAATCTTGCAACCCCGATCCATTTCGGCGACGCTCTGGGATTACTCGATCTTTCGGTAGTGGACGGGGAAGCCCGGAAATCCGGCAAGCCGGGACAGGCCCTGACAAGGGAGACAGAGTCGAACTCGTGGCAGAGTCGCGCGGGAGAGACCATACATGTCGATTTGCTTTGGCAGGCTCGACGAAAGATGCCCGAGGATTACACGATTACTGCCCGCTTGATGGGACCAGATCGTGACTTCTGGGCAATTAGGGATAGCCCGCCCGCTGATGGTACGTATCCAACTCCTTTCTGGGCAGCGGGCCAGGTTGTTCGAGACCAACTGAACGTGACTGTTCCTGCGGAGACGCCACCAGGCCGGTACGAGCTGCAACTGGAGGTGATCTCGCCAAAGGGTCCACTGAGTGTCATTGGCAACAACGGGGCGCCGGTCGGGCCTACCCTTCGCCTCGGCGGGATATCTGTACTTCCCGCCGTCACTCCCGCGAGGCTGAGCGATGTTAAGGTATCGCAACACAACATTATACCTGTGCTGGATAACCTTGACATTGTGGGATACAGCCTGAGCCGTCGCGAGATGAAGCCTGGAGAGCAGCTAGATGTGGACCTAGTCTGGAGGGCCGTGACGGCTATTGACAGGGACATGGTAGCCAGGATCGAGATGGTTACTTCTGGCGGGGCCACTCTGGCCTCCGTAACGAAAAGACCCGTAGGAAATGCCTACCCGACAACCTCATGGCGACAAGGTGAGGTCCTCAGGGGAAAGTACAGTTTGATGTTGCCACCGAAGGTTTCAAGCAATGAAGCGAAACTGATGACCACTCTTCTCGACGCCAAAAGTGGCGAGGCGCTTGGTCACGTGGACCTCGGCAGCGTCCACATTCTGCCTCGAACCAGGATATTCTCCGCCTCTCCCGGTCGACCACTGGCCGCCGTCTTCGAGGACAAGGCTCGCCTGCTAGGATTTGACGTTACCATTGGCGCTTTGATCCCCGCTGAACAGACGCCGAAAGCAGCGCCATCCGACCCTTTCATCGTAACTCTTTACTGGCAAGACATCAAGGAGATGGGAACGGCTTACACCGTATTTATTCAGCTTCTAAACAGCGCCGGCCAGTTGGTGGCGCAAAATGATTCACCGCCCCAAGCGGGCGAAGCGCCGACGACTTCTTGGGTCCCCGGCGAAGTTGTCATCGACGAGCACCGCCTGTCCATCCCCGCGAACTTGCCGGATGGCGAATACACGGTCATTGCCGGCCTCTACGATGCCGCGACGGGAATACGACTCTCCATAGAAGGTGGCGACTACATTGCCCTTACACGCTTACTGGTCTCAGCCAAGAACTAGCCATCGACAAAGTGGCGGGAAAAGACCGGCCGATCAGGTAATCAAGATGCTTCTTGTCCTAATTGTGATAGGTGTTGCCGTGTTCTTGCGCACCTATCGTCTTGACACTCTGCCACCCGGCCTTTTCTACGACGAGGCCTCGAACGGACTCGATGTACTGGATATTCTCAACGGAAAGCTGTCCATTTTCTTTGAACGCAACTACGGTCGTGAACCGCTGTTCATTTATTTCCAGGCCTTCTCTGCCTATCTTCTGGGCCCCAATCCGTTCGCCCTCAGATTGACCTCGGCGGTAGTCGGCGTCGTCACCATCGTGGCCATCTATGTTGCTGCCAAGAGATGGTTTGGCTACCGTGTTGGTCTGATATCGATGACTCTCATGACGGTTTCATTTTGGCACGTAGACCTCAGCCGCATTGGCTTTCGTGCCATCACAGCGCCCCTGTTCCTGATACTGTCGCTGCTCACCTTAGAACAAGCCCTGCAATCAAGACGGCGCCGGTACTTCCTGCTATCAGGCGTCATTCTCGGTATCCTCCATTACACTTACATCTCGGCGCGTCTGAGCGTACCCCTGATCCTCGCCATACTTCTTGTACAGTTTGCGCTGGACCGTCAAATCCTTCGGGGACAGGTCCCCAGTCTGGCTCTTTTCTTCGCTGCTGCCTTCATAACCGTTCTCCCCCTGGGTGCCTATTTCTGGTCACACCCGAGCGTATTTTTGGAACGGGTAGAGCTAGTTTCGTTGGCTGGCAATTTGCCGGCAACCGCTGTAAAAGTTCCAACCTTTGAGGAGAACTTGCTGGCCAACGCCGGGATGTTCTTTCTAGCCGGGGATTCCAATTGGCGCCACAACCTTTCTGGACGTCCCGTGTTCGATCCTGTGCTGGGAGCCTTGTTTCTTGTTGGAATAGGCTGGGCGCTTCTAAACGTCCACCGCAAACGGGGCCCGAACCGCCTCGAAGACCAAACTGAGCCCTCACTGGGGGGGAGACGCGTTACCCACCTCCTTCCGATTTGGTTGATTCTGTGGCTCATCGTAATGATGATTCCTGGCATCATGTCCCTTGAAAGCCCGAATTATCTACGTTTAGTGGGAACAGCGCCGGCCGTGTTCATCCTGGCAGCTCTCGGAGTAGTGGGGGTCTGGGAGGCGATCAGCCAGAGATTCGGTCGATCAGCAAGAATAGCGGTTGGCCTATCAATCTCCATTCTCATCGCCTGGGAGGGCCACGCAACCTTCGACGCCTATTTTGACAACTGGGCAAAGCAGTCTCAGGTATACTGGTCCTTCGACACCAATCTGGCAGAAGCGGCTCAGTTTCTGAACAAGCTCGACCGTGGCAAGACAGAACATTCCCTTGTCTATTTCTATGTGGACCGGTTTCCTACAATTAAGTTTCTGGCAAATCAATACGCCGATGGCAACTGGCTGAGAGAGGATACAAGCTTCGTCCCAATCCCCGACAGCAGTGAGCGGGACGCCTACTATGTCATCGCCCACTCGGCAGTGCCCGGCGTCCTGCCTCATCATTTTCCCGACATCCCAATCTTCGCTCAACCTCTGGCGCCAAACGAAGCTCCAGCGTTCACCGTCTACCGCGTCCCTGCCGCTACTATTGGTTCCCTGTTGAGACCGCAGAGGTCGCTGGGAATCAAGTTCGGCAGTCTGATCGAGCTACTGGGGGCGAGCGATGACGGCGCCGCATCATCATCCGGCTATATGGCTGGCAAATCTTACTACGTTAGTCTGCTATGGCGAATGCTCGACGACAATTCCAACCAATATAGCCTTTTCGTTCACAGCGTGGATGAAAAGGGACATATCTGGTCACAACAGGATGCGATCGGCTTTAGCCAGGGTGGTTGGCGTAAGGGCGACCTGATCTATAGCCGGCACGAGATAATCGTTCCGGCGGATGTTCCGGCAATTCCGGCCAAGTTAGTGGTGGGCGCCACCGTAAAGAAGACGGGAGAGCGATTGAAGCCGGCTACAAATGATCCCGGGAATCTGGTCAAGCTAGGCGACATCGATTTTGTCCGCGGGCCGGCCACTCAACCTATCTCAAGCACTGCTGTCTTGCCCCTGTCCGGAAAAGAACTATTGCCGGGACTGGAAGTATTGAGAGGCGATATCGGCGAAGCCACCGTCGGAGCGGGAGAGACGTTGAACGTAGAGATCACCTGGCGTCTAGCACGGCAACTGAAAGTCGAGCCGATCATCGAAGTAAGACTTACTGATGGCCGTGACAAGATCTTCTCTCGCCAACGGGGAGCACCTGGTTACGGCCATTTCCCATTTTCAAAATGGGGGGAAGGTGACATCGTGCGTGACCCGAGAGCTATGACCCTGACCGGGGTGGTACCGGCAGGCGCCGCTCACGTCATCGTTGCCGCACTCAGTCCCGATACCGGTCTACCGCTTGGTGAAATCGACCTAGGCTTCGTAACGGTGGCAGACCGCGCTCGCGATTTTGCCGCACCTGCCCCTCAGCAACGCCTAAACGCAAGCTTCGGTGACCAAATTGCTCTTCTCGGTTATGATCTCTCGTCTGACAGCGTTTCCGTTGGCGGCAGCGTCAAGCTGACCCTCTATTGGCAAGCGATCACGACTCCGACCGGCAACTATACCGTCTTCACCCATCTTCTCGACAGCACAAATGTGGTCGTCGGACAGCAGGACAACGTCCCGCAAAAAGGAACGTACCCGACCCCGGGCTGGGCGCCAAAGGAAGTCGTCAAAGACGAATACGAGTTGTTCCTCAAAGAGAAGCCGGCGACAGCCGAAATAACTCTCGAAGCGGGCCTCTATGAGCCGGGGTCGGGCCTGCGCCTGCAGGTGGACGGCACAAACGAAAACAGGGCGATACTGGGCAAAATTCGAGTCGGCAACTAATTCGCTATCGGCCTGCATTTCCTATCGCTGAGGAGCGACGGTCGCCTCCGGGCCCAATTTGACTGTGTCCAAAGTAGCGAAGCACCAAGCGGCTCCCCGAAAGACCCAAACATCACAAGCCGCTTGTCCTCAAGTTGACGGTACATGCCCGCCCTAAGGCTGTAATCGCCGGACGGGACATCGCCGTTTCCAACGTTATAGCTGGCGTCGACGACCAAGACACAGGAACAAGACTCCCTGTGTCTCTGGCGGCGATGGTGTGGAACTCACACGCTTACTCGTCTCATCCAATATCTAGCGATCGACACGGCGGTGAGAATCGCCAACCCGGTTAGCCAGCAACTTGCCGACAACCGCCACAAAGCGGCCATCGTAGCGATCCCAGCAAATTAGGTAACAGCGTCAATGCTATTGTTATCTGACCAGGTGGGTGAGTGTCCCCTATTGCTGCGCCAACCCAGCCAGCGGGATAACCAGCGAATCCGCGCCGTTACCCAAAATCACCCGGCTGCCTGTCACTGGATCGTAGAGGCCGACCCGCGCGCTCTGAATTCGATCCAACTCTTCCGCCCTGAGTGATAGATCGTACTGATCGGAAAAATCCTCCCCCTTCTGCCAATACGAGGTCGGATAATTGCCACCCTCTGGATCACTGTCCTTCTGTGTCACTATCTTCCCGGCGCCATCCAGAAGGTGAACAAAGACCTTGTAATCCTTCGTCACCTCGCTGTCAACCAGCCAATAAAGAGTCAGGACGAGCCTTCTCTGTCCTTCAATCCCGGTGTCCGGCTTCTCGACCGCAGTTTCGTATCCCTTCAGGTTGAGCGCGCCACCGAAAGTAGCATCAAGACGATTGGATGGACTAGTGGCAGACGTCATCGGGCTAACTTTGATCCGGCCCAATATGTAGGTCGAATTATC
>JAUSEJ010000766.1 GCA_030650265.1 Dehalococcoidia bacterium
TGTTAGGGTCCATCAGGGAGTCGAAGCTGTACTTGACATCGGTCGCCGTCAGGTCATTGCCATCCTGGAACTTGATGCCCTTCTTCAGGTAGAAGGTGTGAGACAGGCCATCTGGGGCGATCTCCCAGCGGTCGGCCAGCCCGGGCTTTGGCTTTCCGTCAGAGGACGGAACAATCAGCGAGTCGAAAGCTTGGGCGCCGAGGGCCTGAAACGTGTTGCCGGTGTTGAAGCCCTTGCCGGCGCTAGCGATGATATCGCCATTATGGAAGTCGACCGCGACCGCGAGCTTCCCGATCGGCTTCGTCGGTGTCGGCGAACCGGCGGGAGCCTTGGAAGCGCCGGGAACTGCCGTCGAAGCGCCGGAAGGAACTGAAGTATCATTGCACGACGAAACGAGGAGTAAGACGACAACCATGATTGTTACCAATGCCAGACCCGGTAGAACTGAACGCTTTGTCATGAATCCACCTCCGCAAATATTTGGGTCCCAACCAATATTGAGCCGAGCCTGAGCATCTTCTTTGGCGGCACTTCAGGCCAGCAGTTGGCCACGTCAGCCCGAAGGCAATTTACAATCGCCTTCGGTTTGTAGAAAGGAGATGGCTTCTTTGCCCGGCGCATCCTCGCCGATGCCTAGAAACAGGTTAAGAATTCGATGAGGTCGTCTCTGACCATTTCCTGGTGCAAAAGACTCATTGGGGTCGTCTTTGACTCTTCAGTCTGACGCAGAGGGATGCAGGAAATCATGGTCCCAAAGGTGAAGCCGGACTTTCTGCCTCTATTGCAATACGATAGCACCCTTGTGCGTCCTTGTCAATACCTTTTTCGGGCTTAATCGGTCATTGATCGGCGGCTATGGACGGAGGAGGGAGGACGGGAGACGGAGGACGGCCCTCCGTCCTTCGTCTCCCGTCAATCGTTTACTTACCTGATAGGTTGGTCATGTTCTCATAGGAGAAGCCCAATCCCAGCATGCCCTGGGTGGGAACGAAGTTGCCGACCCTTGGCCCGACGGCGTACAGCGTGTCTACGTCGAGATAAGCCGGGGTGGAGTATTCGTCATGGCACATCAAGACGGCCTGCGCCGCGATCTTCGTCCTCTCGGCGACGTTGAACGTCTGGGGAACTTTGTCGATTAGATCCCCAAGC
>JAUSEJ010000430.1 GCA_030650265.1 Dehalococcoidia bacterium
GGGGATACAGGTCAGATCTGGTGTCAGCCGCGGCCCGCGGTCTATTGGGGCGCACGCAGGACTCGATCTTGATTACCTCGGCTCCCATGTCGGCAAGCAGTTTGGTCGCGTACGGCCCGGCATACACGTGCGTCAAATCAACTATTCGTAACCCACTAAGGGCCAATCGAGACACTAAATCACACCCAGTTCCTTTAATCTCACAAGATCCTCATGAGTAAGGCCCAGCCTTGTACCGAAAACCTCGGTGTTGTGCTCTCCCAGTAGAGGAGCGCGGCCACAACGCCAGGGGGTCTCGGTCATCCTGAATGGAGCGCCGGGATAGGCCAGCGGGCCCGCCTCAGGATGGTCTACCTCAACAAAGAAATCCCGCGCCTTGAACTGTGGATCATCGCATATCTCATCGACAGCACATACCATGGCGAATGGCAATCGCCACAGTTGAGCCGATTCAAAGATCTCCTGCTTGGTTCGCTGTTTCAGCCATGGCATGGCAAGAGCATCAAAGTCGTCGCCACTCCGCGCCGGGCCCTCCCTGAGTTTAGGGTCTAGCAGTCGCGGTTCATCCATAAAACTTGAAATGATTTCCCAGTCATTGGAGCCGTGGACATGCACATAACCATCCTTGCAAGGCAGGATGGTTGACGGATATGCCCATGAATGGCGAGCGCCTGTCCTATGCTTTGTCCAGCCGTTGTAGCTGTACATCAAAGTCGCCGACTCCATGATCGATGCAATACATTCGACGACTGATACATCTACGTGCTGGCCGATGCCCGTTAGATCGCGACAATAGAGAGCCGTCAAGGTGGCGACAGCCGCATTGATGCCGGCTTGAAGCCCGGCCTGTGAACCTCCCGCCTTCAACGGTTCCCGGTCCGGGAGGCCGGTGATATACATCAGTCCGCCTAGGGCAAGGCCAATCATATCATGGCCCTTGAATTCGCGGTAGGGACCAGTCTGGCCGAAGTAGGTAATAGAGGTCATGATCAGGTCAGGCTTTATTAACTCCAAATCGGCGTAGCCCAGGCCTATTCCCGACATGACGCCAGGCGAGAAGTCCTCGACCACGACATCGGCTTGCTT
>JAUSEJ010000431.1 GCA_030650265.1 Dehalococcoidia bacterium
AGCTTTTCTAAACAAGGCACGCGTCACTGTTTTTGACCGACGGGCGGTCCGTCGATGGCTACGCAAGAACACCAATGACGAAGCCGGGCAAAGCCATGCAGGAACCACGGAGATCGCCAAGGGTACCGGCTTCTCCGAGGAGCGAGCACGACATGCGTGCATGTCGGACAAGCGCATTTACCGGGCACATGGCGAGATAGACCTCTGGAGCGTGTGGAGGCAAGACCCGCAGAGCGTCTACGACAAACGAGGTCTCCTGATCGTGTGATGGGGCGATGACCTGGTCTGTCCGTTTTCTTCGGGAGATTATCGAGGACACGCTTAGAGGGGGCAGAATCTATCCCATTTGCTGGAGCTCACGTGTTTACGTCTGAAAGACTGCGCCAAGAATGGCGGTGCGAAGGTATCTCCGAGCAGGATTTATCAGCGTATGCCGCGGCGCTGAACATCGTCGAGGAACACCTCGGACAGGGTTGGATCGATTCCTACATCGACGAAGCCCACGTCATCGACGCGGAAGGTGATGACGGCCAGATCTGTCGACAGGTGTCTGCCAAGAGTGGGCGTGCCCTTCTCAGCCTGAGAATATTGTCTCGCCTCGGGGCGCTGCTCTCTGCCACTGACAAAGTGCTCCGCTTCCCCCGGATACGCAACAAATTGAAGACAGGGGCCGAGTTTTCAGCAGCGTGGTCTGAACTGCTTGCTGCCGAATCTTTGTTGTTGGCAGGTTTCCAGGTGGAGTTTGCTCCCTCGATCGAGGTAAACGGCCGCAGACGGGAAGCAGACTTGGCAGTGATCGTTGGAGGCAACCGTGTCATAGCGGAGGTCTTTCGTCCATCCTCATCCAAATGGCAACAGGAAGCCTCTGAGGTCATGCAGCGGATTTTTGCGTCTGACAGCCCTTCGCGTCAGCTTCCCAGAGGGCACCAGTTAAGCATCGCGCTGCGCCGTGTACCCACACCGGATGAGGAAGCTGAACTCATGGCACGGATTGGATGCCGTATCAACTTGGCTCGCAACGGGATCATCGCTCCTCCAGAAGAAGTTGGGGAATGCGATCCTAGCGGGCCTGAAGCATTCGCACACATTTGTTTGTCTGATCGCGTCGATCAGCAGTTCCCGGCAGCAAGCAATCAATTCCTACGTGGACGTGGGTTGATCCTGCTGATGGCGACAACAACCATCTCGATATCCCCGATTGAATTGCCTCCGTTGTGGCTGATGATTGGCATCCCGTTCCAGGACACGAGGGGTGAAGACAAGCTTAAAGAGGAAATGGAGCAGCTTCCAGACGGTCAGGCATCCCTGCTGATAATTGATATCTCCGAGTCACCGGGTGTCGCCCACGCGTGGAAGCCGGCGGTCCATCAGTTCATGATCAATGGGCACAGTTTGGAACAATCCACCCCGCTAAAGCCGTCCGCGATCTGGTTCATGGGTGAGACAATCACCCCAGACGGGCCCGTCCCCCTAACGGCTCCGGTGGTTTACGAGAACCCCAACGCGCCGCAGCTTCCGCCCGAATTACGCGATTTTTTGCGCAAGCAAGGAAAACGCAATCCATCGACGTAAGCCAATCCTGACGAATAGATCCATGCGTGTGTGGCTAGAGCAATGATCCAACGCCCCGTTGGACCACCAAAATGTCAAGGGGTAATCCCGTGATCCGCTCGAGGATCCGCTACGTGAGAGCCCATGGCTTTGTTCTTGGCCAATCTTCTTCGCTTTGAGCCGGCCTGTTCTGGCCAAGAGCGCGAGATGGGACTGACTGACGTGCTAACTAACTGTAACTAGCGACGGAGGCGAGTAGTTCCAGCGGGTCTCGCTCACCTAGAACTACCGCTTCCACTTGTGAGAGGATACTTGCTAGATGGCTCTCAACATCGCCTATTCTTCGTCTTTCATCATCGACTATCTTGGAAAGCGCTCGCTGTGTGTCAATATCGGGCAAGAAGACGCTAAGGTTCTCGAAGTCGTCTGGTTGTGTACGGCGCCGATTTGAATGCCCCGTAGTAATGGCTCGAATCGCTCGCTGAAAATAACGGCTTCTCAGCAGAAGCGTTAGATACTTCGGATCAAGCCTGGACCTATCGACGCTGTACAATGGAAACTCCTGCGTGACAATTGCCTGATCGAACTCCGGTGGAATTACGGCAACGCATCCTTTCCAGACGTCGATTTGGGAAATGATAAGGTCATCGGCATAGGCCCGATACCACCGGGAGCCACTAGTGAAATAAGCTCCATGCCAGGAAGGAGGATTGATGCCTTTTCCTGCCTCCCTAGGGAGAAGGTTTCCCTCTTGGCTAAGAGTGAGCGTCAAGAACTCGTGATCGGGGAAATCCGCTGGAACAACTTCTTCCAAACGCTTCACCAGCAGGTCGCCAAGACGATATTCCTTCATGTGGGGAGGGGGTGTATGAATGCTCTCCAGTTGAAACAGGTGGAACTTGGGATCAAGTCTGTACGAAGGATGACCGTCGAGGATATCCAAGATGCTCAAAGCATGACACGAAGGGCTGGAGGAAGGAGCATATGATCCTGGTCCAGACAAGTACAGAGTGTACTGACCCAGAACGGTAGAAGGGTCGTGATAATCAAGCCTAGCGTTATCGCTGTCCTTGTACAATTGGTTCTTGCGCGAAAACCCGCCTGAGGGTGTATATCCGATCTCTTCCACTTCAGCCAAGAAAACCTTATAGGGATTGGTGCTTAGCGCAAGACGCAAAGCACGCTTGTCTTGATCGATTGTGGGCTGGGTTTCTATGCCTTCTTCGTCCAGGAATTCCCGGTAGGCGCTGTCCAGAGCCTGCTTTTCTGCTCCGGCATATTTTGTAACAAAGAGTAGACTTGTCTTGTTCTGTGCACCGGCCTTGCGAAAGGCATAATCAGGAAGCGACACGATCACGTCTATCCTGGCATTCCGAAGCAGGAACCTTCGGAACGCGGGACAACGGCTCCCCTCCCCCGAATTGTTGAGAGCTCCGTCCTGTCCCCATCTTCCACGTCATCTCCAAACGGTGGATTGCCAATAACGACAGTGAAGAGGCTCCCGTCTGGGCGAAGATTGGGAATTGAGAATGTTCGGTCAAGACAACTGCGCTCGCCATCGATGTTAGTGTGACCATCTTTATGAATCACGAGATTGGTCTTGCAAACTCGACTGAGCGTTGCGTGGATTTCAATGCCATAGAGATTAGCCAGAGCAAAGTCAATCTTCTTGCGTTCAGCTTCAGGCTGACCAGAGTAGTTATCGTCTATGTAGTGCCAAACCTGTAGGAGAGTTTCAAGCAAAAAACCTCCGCTGCCTGCTGTTGGATCGAGAACAATGTCTGTATCTATCGGGTGAACCACCCCACAGATAAACCTCACGAGTTCGCGTCGCGTAAAATACTGCCCTAGCTCGCCCCGGAAGATTCCACTGAAGAAGCGTTCAAAGGCGACTCCTAGAGCGTCAACGTCGCACAGGGTGAAACCTATGTTTTCAATAAGCCTTGCAACCTGCACGATTTTATCATCTGGGAGATTGGTCCGATCTTCAGAGAAGATAGTACGATCGCTATGGCGAGCGTCCCGGAACGTTTTTCGAATGCGACTTGCAGCTTGAACAACTGTCTCGTTGGAAGAGACCTGAAAGTGTCGGGGCTCTCCGTTTGGCGTGTGACGCTCGTCCCAAATCTTGGCAAAGAGAAGTTTGCTCCACTCATCGAAGGCCATTAGTGGGTCGCGCTTGCCTCCGGCCCAAATTGCAGCGTGGGCGCGTCGGACGCGGGTTTCGAGAACGTGGGGATCGACAGGCGCAATATCCGTGCTTCCCCCAGCAACGAGCCGAAAGAGCCTCGCAATGCCGTAGTTAACCGCGAGAGCATCACGAGCGCCGAGTTGGTTTGCCACCCGCTCAGTTGGGGGGTGGTTCTGAATGTCAAAAAGAATCGATTGACGGTTACTATCAACAAGAAGGTAGCGCGTCGTCCGCAGGCCGTTGGCGTTTCCAAAGCCTTGCTCAATTGCTCGATTCCATTCTATGCTTGTGCAGGCTGGCTCTTTGGTTTCCACAACCAGGTACGGATCGGACCTGGCATTATCCGTGAAAACAACAATGTCGGCGCGGTCGCCGGGTACACGGCGCGGTACAGGATGCTCTACGTCGATGCGATTCGCGGGGTAGCCGCGTTCTAATATTAGCCATGAATAAACCAAGGCGCGCACGGATTCTTCAGGGTCGGTGAAATCTTCCGAGTGCCTGCGGCCACAGAGGTAAGTAACCGCAGTACGGGCCTCGTTGAATTCCAGGTATCCGCGATGTTCAGCTTCTTCAATGAGCGCTGGGTCTAGTGGCATTAGGCGAACTCCAAACAGCAAGCTAAAGGACGGCGAACAGACATGTAAGTGGCCTCAATTATATAGAGTGTACGAGTGGCTGTCTATCACTCCCAAACGCCAGTTCGAACTGCGAATGCGAAATGGTCATACGTTGTAATACGGATGAATTATCGTCTGAGGGAATTTGCGCCAAAGACAATTCGGCAATGAAGAGAGGTAAAAAAGCGTCAAGCAGTTCAACGAGTGGTGATGACGATGAGCAAGTGCTAGTGCGCCGATGCCCGCCATTGGTTCGCTAGTGGGGGAAATCGACCCGCTGCTGTATCCGTAGCGCGTCCTCGGCAGTGAGCGTCGAGAGATACCGCATGGTCATGAAAAGTGATGAGTGTCCAAGATGCATCTGGAGTGCCTTCGGGTTGCCGGTTTGTCTTAGCCTCTCGATGGCATCGGAATGCCTAAGAAGGTGAGGATAGACTCGCTTGTTAAGGCCAGCCCCCTTCCCGCCCTCTGATATGATCTGGTGCGCTCGCTTGCGGTTGATCGGGAATACCCGGTCTACCGCTTGCAACTTGTAGCGGAAGGCGTAGGCCTGGAGGCTTTTGGCCAGAGCTTTGGGGCAGGCCACCGGTCTTGGCTTCCTGCCCTTACCGATGACCTTGACTATCGGGCGTCCCTCAACGGAACTCTAAGCAGCGTTGCGCGAAGCGGCTATGGCGGAGGCTACCGTACGCACATCCGAATAGACCACTGCGGAGACTCATCTCAATGCGGACGGCTTCGGGGAGTCCAACGAGATTACCGGTCCACGCCCGGCTCAGTGTTCGTGTTTGGTGGAGCAGGTCCCATCATGGCAGGTCCCGTTCCCGTGCTCCGTCGCGGAGTCGGACGTTGGCTTCTTGCCGTTTCCCGCCAGCAGGCGCATGCCGTTGAGCGTCACGATCAGGGAGCTGCCGGTATCGGCCGCTACGGCCAGCCAGAGGGTCAGCCAGCCGGGGAAGACGAGGGAGATCACTATGACCTTGACCAGCAGGGCGAAGGCCACGTTCTGAAATATGGTCGACCGGGTGCGGCGGCTCAGGGCCACCAGGAACGGAAGATGTTCCAGGTCGTCGGACATTAGCGCCACGTCGGCGGTCTCCAGGGCCACGTCTACGCCGGCCGCGCCCATGGCTATTCCTACCGTGGCCGCGGTCATGGCCGGGGCGTCGTTGACGCCATCACCCACCATGGCTACCTGGCCGTAGCGGGCCCGCAGGGTCTTGACCTCGTCCACCTTATCCTGGGGCAGTAGCTCCGCCCGATAGCTCATTCCCAGCCCTTCGGCGATCGCCCGAGCGGTGGCAGTGTTGTCGCCGGACAGCATAACCACTTCCTCGATCCCCTGGCGGCGCAGGCTTTCTATAGCGCGCCGGGCCGAGGGCCGGACCATGTCGGACAAAGCCATAGCTCCCACCAGTTGGTCGCCGTCACCGACCAGGACGGCCGTCTTGCCTCCGTTCTGAATGGCGTCCACGGCCTCCCGCGCCTGGGGTGTCGCCTTGAATCCACGCTCCTGGAAGAAGCGCAGGCTTCCCATTATCAGCAGGCGTCCGTCGACCCTGGCCTGGGCTCCCAGGCCGGGCAGGGACTGAAAGTCTTGGGCCGGGACCGGGGTCACGCCTTCATGCCTGGCCTTGCGCAAGATCGCCTGGGCCAGTGGATGCTCCGAATGGTACTCGATGCCGGCCGCCGTGGCCAGCACTTCCCTCGGGGTCTGTCCATTGAAGGGCAACACGTCTGTCACTTCAAGCCGGCCTACGGTGAGAGTGCCCGTCTTGTCGAAGGCGATCGCCCGGAGGGTCCCGGCCTGCTCGAGGTGGGCGCCTCCCTTGATCAAAATGCCTCTGCGGGCGGCCGCCCCGATGGCCGAGACGATGGAGACCGGGGTCGAGATCACCAGCGCGCAGGGACAGGCGGTGAGAAGCAGCGCCAGAGCCCGATATATCCAGGGCCCGAACGGCTGTGAGAATACCAGCGGCGGCGCCAGGGCGATGAGCCCCGCCAGGCCGATGACCGACGGTGTGTAGTAGCGTGAGAACCGGTCCATCAGTCGCTGCGAAGGAGCCCGCTGGGCCTGCGCCTCCTCTACCAGGTGAATGACCTTCGACAGAGTGGT
>JAUSEJ010000436.1 GCA_030650265.1 Dehalococcoidia bacterium
CAGCGCCTCGATGGCAACGAAGAGGAAGAGCGAAGGGGGAACCAGCCTTCAACATTCCAGCAACTGCTGAGAGCTGTAGCTGGCCTATTGTCGGAGCCTCGGACCTGTGACGGTAGTCTCCGCATCTATGAGGCGCAACAGCGGTCCCATCCCGGTTCGTGGGAGCCGTACTTGCTTGCAGCCATGTTGCAGTATCGCTGCAAGGACACGGACCAGGCGTTAAGTGCTATCGAAGAAGGTATCAAGAAAGCGACATTAGATGGGCCCCTGCTGTGGTACGGTAACCAAATACGACAGGATCGGATGCCGCCAAGTACACCGGCATTGAAGCGATAGGTCTGTCATGACGAAGGGCACAGGCCCAGCAGATTTCGTCGTTGCCGTAGATTTCGGCGCTACGAGGATTCGGGCCGCCCTTATGGACAGACAGGGAACCCTGCTGTCCCGCTTCGAGACCCCAACTTTACGACAGCAGGGCAAACACCCTGTGCTCCAGCGGCTGGAATCCGCCATCGAGGCCGTAGCAAGAGAGGTGGGGCAAAAGGCTATCGGTTCTATCGGCATGACTGTTCCAGGTCTTGTCAACCCGTGGACGGGCGTGATGTATGAATCGCCGGTCCGCCCTGAGTGGCTCAATGTGCCGCTTAAGTCCCTGCTGGAAGACAGGTTTCAAGTGCCCGTGCACATCGACAACGACGCCAATCTCTGTGCCCTAGCTGAGCATCGCTTGGGGGCTGCACGCGGGGTTTCGGACTTAGTTTATCTTACTATTAGCATAGGAATAGGCGCGGGGATCATAGTCGACAATGCTTTGCTGCGCGGATCGAGCGGTCTGGCAGGAGAGATCGGCCACATGGTTATCGACCCGCGAGGGCCGAGATGCGGGTGCGGCAACACTGGCTGTTTGGAGGCCATGGCTTCAGGACCAGCCATTGCACGGCAAGCAAGGGAATCGATAGAGCGTGGCATGGTGACGGCGATTATGGAACTAGTGGGTCACGCTGTAAATAGTTGGCGATGCGTGGCACTGGGGTGAC
>JAUSEJ010000441.1 GCA_030650265.1 Dehalococcoidia bacterium
TTTAAGCCAGTTCCGGTCGGCATAATAAACCAGGTTCCCTGTATGACCGCCCTCGAGTTGGCGGCGGAGGCGAACCTGGAGCCGAAGGACATCGCCGCCATCGAGATCAGGACGGCGAGGTCAGAGGCAAACTACCCCGGAGCGGCTGCTCGTGGTCCCTTCAGACAAATAAGCGGCGCCACTATGAGCACGATATACTGCGTTGCGCTCGCCTTGAGCCGGCGGCAAGTTACTCTCGAGGGTTTTCATCTCTTCGACGACCCGACCATATTGAGCCTGATGGAGCGATCGACGCTGGTGCCCTCGGACCTACCGCGGCTGTCCTGCGATATCGAGGTCACCACCCTAGACGGCCGTACGTTCGAGAAGAGAATGCGGCGCTCGCGTGAAGATTTCGCCTGTGGGTTCGACGGGGTGAAGGGCTTGATGAGATCCTTGGCTCCCGAGATGGCCATCTCATCCGAGAATCTAGAAAGGCTGATAGAGGACGTGGCAAACATCGAGAGTTGTGATAGGATAGACTCCATTGTCGAGTTGCTATGTGAAAGAGAGTGAGTGACGTGTCTATCGAAAAGGCGATGAACGATTGGGAAGAAAACGTCCGCCAGAAGAGCCTTAGAGCTAGTCCGGAGAAGAAACAGAAATTCAGGACTTTGAGCGGATATAATACTAAACCTTTGTATACGCCGTTGGATCAAGAGGGTACCGACTATCTAAGAGATATCGGCTTCCCTGGACAGGCTCCATTCACGAGGGGGAGGATGCCTAATGGCTACCGCTCCTTCGTGTGGCATCACGATTTCTACAGCGGCTACGGCTCGAGCGAGAATGCGAATAAGCGGCTGCATGATCTGGTATGCAGCGGGGCGAATGATGTGACGCTGGCACTGGACCTGCCCTCACAAATAGGCCTGGATTCTGACGACCCCATGAGCAGGGGTGAGGTTGGCAAAGTTGGTGTGGCCGTAGATACATTCCGGGATTTCGAGACCCTTTACGAGGCCTTCGAAGGCCGGGTCACACTGGACAACATGAGCTCCAACTGGACGATCAACGGGATGGCCAACGTCATCCTCGCCATGTACATCGCCCTCGCGCAGAAAAAGGGGATTCCCCAGCACAAGCTGCGCGGCACACCACAGAACGATATTCTCAAGGAGGTAGTGGCGCGGGGAACGGCCAACTTCACCCTCGACGCTTCTATGCGCATGGTCAGGGACACCATCGCCTACGTCAATAAGTACATGCCCCAGATGAACGCCATAAGCATCTCCGGCTTCCACATGCGGGAGGCAGGAGCCACGGCAGCGCAAGTGACGGCTTTCACCAACGCCAACGCCATCGCCTACGTGCAGTTGGGGGTAGACGCTGACCTGGACCCGGACGAGTTTGTCCCCCGCCACTTCACCTTGCTCACCGGGGGAGGCAGCATGGACTTTTTCCAGGAGATAGCTCGCATTCGCGCCTCTCGCCGGATGTGGCCCCAGATAATGCGCCAGCGATTCAACTCCAAGAACCCGAGAGCCTGGTTCATGCGCTCCACCGACCGGGCTATGGTGGGCAACATCTCTACTACCCGACAACGGGCGATCAACAACCTCGTCCGGGGAGTGGTGGGCGGGATCGCCTCGGCTCTCTCCGGTGACGACCCTTCGATTCCCGAGGCCTTCGACGAGCCGCTCGGACTCGGGCACAGCTATGAAGCCATGCAACTTTCACTCGATGCCTCCCGCATTCTCAAACATGAGGCGAAGCTAGGGCAGGTGCTGGACCCGCTGGCCGGCTCCTACTTCGTCGAGTCTCTAACCGACCAGTTGGAGCAAGAGGCCTGGGAAATCATGAAGAAGATAGACGCTATGGGTGGGGCGGTCGAAGCGGTGCGATGCGGCTGGATGGAGAGGGAGATCGCCAGAAGCGCCTACAACTTCCAACGCGAGGTGGAAACCGGCGAGAGGGTCCTCGTGGGCGTGAACAAATTCACCGGTGAGAACGAGATTGATATAACCCCTTCGATCACGCGAGCGGTGTCACATCCCTACGATCCGAACAAGCGGGCCGATGCCGAGGAGGCGCAGATCGCCAAGCTTCGCAGGATCAGGAAGGAACGCGACAACGACCGGGTGAAGTATGCGCTGCAAGATTTGCGCGAGGCGGCGAAGAACGAGAAGGAAAACCTCATCCCCTATCTGGTTTCGACCGTGAAAACCTACGCCAGTTGGGGTGAGATAGCCAACACTCTGCGCGACGTGTTCGGCGATTATGAGCCGATGACCGTGCTTTAGAATCTCATGCCAATCAACTCCGTGAGGGCGAACGGCCGTTCGCCCCTACAGGTCGGCAAATAAGGGTTTAAGGCCGTGGCAACGGCCAAATGGTAACCGTTCGCCCATTCTGGTCGGCGGACAAGTTTAGATGCTGGTTTGACTTATTTGACTACAAGGTAGTGAGGAGATATTATCAGATGAAAGGGCCTCTTTCAGGCATACGAATCCTGGACGTCTCTAGTGCAGTCGCCGGTCCCTATGGAGCCATGATTCTATCGGACCTTGGCGCCGAAGTGATCAAGGTCGAATCACCCGATGGTGAT
>JAUSEJ010000456.1 GCA_030650265.1 Dehalococcoidia bacterium
AAATACGCGACAGGAATGCCGAAGTGGCTGGCAGCACTCCGGAAGAAATGGCGCTGCTCTTGAGGAAGGAGCGCGAGCGTTGGGGCAACGTAATTCGCGCTACCGGTATGACAGCACAATAGGCCGACAGCCGGCCCGCGCGGTCCGCCCTACCGACTTTCGCGCAAATGGGCGACAGCCTATTTGCGCCTCGAATCTTCCTTCTCCCTCTGGGAGAAGGAGCAGAGGATGAGGGACTGGGCGTCAGGCATTAATACAGCGCTCAGTAAGAGGCCCCCTTCTTCAGACCGGCAAGGAAATCAGGGACTTTGTCCACCCCGGGAATATCGACCATCTCGGGGAAAGGCCTGTCAATCGGTATCGTCGCATCGATTCCCATAACCGCTGTCGTGCGATGGCTGGCGGCTGATGGGTCGAGGGGCCCACCCAGAAGGCGGGGCAGTATCATCACGTCCTGATCGGGTTGGCTGCGATTGGACACAGCCCACAAGACATTTTCAAGATTGTAGACGTCAACATCCTCGTCTACGACGATCACATACTTGGCACTGGCAAGACTCATCGCCGCGGCTATCAGGCTCCTCGCTTCGTATTGCTGGCTTTTCTTCATGGAGACAATCAGAAGAAAGTTGGCGCCTCCACAATTTGGGAAATGTACCGCCTTCAACCCCGGAAATTGTTTTTTCAATGCCAGATAATGACTTGCTTCAATCGGGACTTGCTTCATGACGTGATTGTCGGTCGTGGGCATGCCCGTAAGGCCGGCCAGGAATATCGGTTTTTGACGGTGCGTAATAGCCGTGATCTCTATGACGGGCTTCGGGGATGCGGGCTGATAGTAGCCGGTGAACTCTCCGAAGGGACCCTCGATCTCTCTTTCATTGGGGGCAATCACGCCTTCGATAACGATCTCGGCCGATGCCGGGACTTCAAGATCCACCGTGGCGGCCTTTGTCAACTCGATGGGAGAGCGATGAAGTCCGCACGCTAACCCCAGTTCTTCGACGCCGTAGGGAGCCCGCCATTGACTCCCAATAAGAAGCTCCGGGCTTGTCCCCAATGCGATTGCTACCGGCAAAGCCTGGTTCTTTGCCTCGGCCCGCGATAACTGAAGAGACAACTGCTGCGACAATATCCCGAGCCTTTTCTTTCCCTTGACCTGCAAGCGATAGATCGCCAGATTCCGGGCCTTGGTCTCGGGATCCCGGCTGATGACCAACCCCATCGTGATGTAAGGGCCTGCATCCTTGGACGAATACGTCGGCACGGGAAGTCTCCCCAAGTCAACGTCGTCTCCCTTATAAACGACTTCCTTGCAAGCGCCATCTTGCACCAGGATCGGTGCAATGGGATTTTGCATCGATTCGATGAGCGCCTTCACCGCTTGCTCCTGGTTCGCGACTCCAAGGGCGAGATGCAGGCGCCGCTGAGTTGCAAACAA
>JAUSEJ010000463.1 GCA_030650265.1 Dehalococcoidia bacterium
TCGCGCTTCGCACCGGGCGAGGTTCAGTGCGGGCCACCAGATGTCACATTTTCCTTCGAGTTACTACTAGACTGGGGTTCAGCTAAAGCTTCCTTGAGTAAGGCGACCGGCGAGGAGGGTTGGCAGATGGTGGAACAGATCAGTTCGATTGCCCGCGGACAGCGATCCATTGAGGTTCGCCTGCCTTTGCAGAGTCTGGGCTTGAAAATGGGACAGTCGGTTGGCGTGTACGCCACGGTGGGTAGGGATGGCATCCTCGTCGAAACGCTCCCCGATGGCGGCCACCTCAGCTTCAACCTCGCCCACATGGTCTAAATCATGTGCTATCCATTGGGAGGCTAAGAGGTGTACAATGACCAGACCAATCAAACTACTAGATGTGGTAGCGCTTACTGATGATCTACCCGAATACAACCTTTGGCGGGGCCAGGTCGGTACTGTAGTGGAAATCCTTGCCGGCGGCGCCGCCTTTGAGGTGGAGTTCAGCGACCGTGATGGACGCACCTTCGAATCGCGAGGAATGCGACCTGAATAGATAATGGTTTTGCGTTATGAACCGTTGACAGCGCCGCCAGAGTCCGAAACTGTTTCACCGTAGGACTGAGTGCCGATTGTTACTTAGGGGGAAGAACCAGTGTTAAGCCTACAGCTCGTGCGCGATAATCCGGAAATTGTACGCCAGGCGCTGGCGGATCGTTATACCTCGGCGCCTCTCGACGAAATCATCGCACTGGACGACCGGCGGCGGAAGCTCCTTCAAGAATCGGAGACCCTCAAGGCCCGTCGCAATGAAGTGAGTAAGCAGATTGGCCGGATGAAGGACAAGCCACCAGCCATCATGGCCGAAATGCGAGAGGTTGGCGACAGGGTCAGGGACCTCGACGCCGGGATCACCGCGGTCGAGGGCGAGCTAAATGCCCTGCTTTTGCAGATTCCCAATATTCCCCATTCAACTGTCCCGGTGGGCAAGGACGAAACGGAGAATGTCATCATCAGGCGTTGGGGTGAGCCGCGGAAGTTCGATTTCGCGCCCCGTCCCCACTGGGAGATCGGCGAACAACTCGGCATAATCGACTTCGCCCGTGGCGTCAAGATCAGTGGCGCCAGGTTCTACGTCCTCAAGGGGCTCGGGGCGAAGCTGGAACGCGCCATCATCAACTTCATGATCGATGTCCATACGTCAGAGCATGGCTTCATCGATGTGGCGCCGCCCTATCTGGTGAACCGCGACTCGATGATCGGCACCGGTCAGGTTCCGACCAAGGAAGATGACATGTACAGGTGCGACGCCGACGACCTGTTCCTCATCCCCACAGCCGAGGTTCCGGTGACTAATCTGCACCGGGACGAGATTCTCAGCGCCGCCGATTTGCCGATCTACTATGTGTCTTACACGGCCTGTTTCCGGCGTGAGGCCGGGGCCGCCGGGAGAGACACCCGGGGGATGATCCGCGTTCACCAGTTCGACAAGGTGGAGATGGTAAAGTTCGTGGCGCCCGACACTTCCTACGATGAATTGGAGAAACTTCTGGCCGCGGCCGAGACCATCATCCAGCGCCTGAATCTGCCCTATCAGCTCAATCTGCTTTGCACCGGCGACCTTGGCTTCACCTCGACGAAGACCTACGATCCCGAGGTTTGGTTTCCCGGCCAGGGGCGATACGTGGAGATATCTTCCTGCAGCAACTTCGAGGCTTTCCAATCAAGACGGGCCAATATCCGCTACCGGGCCGCGCCGGGCGCTCGCCCGGAGTATGTACATACGCTCAACGGCAGTGGTTTGGCAGTTGGCCGCACCTTCGCCGCTATTCTCGAAAACTACCAGCAGGCCGATGGCAGCGTAGTCGTGCCGGAGGTTTTGCGGCCCTTCATGGGGGTGGAGGTAATCAAGTAATGCGAATTCTGGCCATCGACGTCGGCACCGGTACCCAGGACATCCTGCTCTTTGACAGCGCTACGACCGTGGAGAACTGCGTCAAAATGGTCATGCCCTCGCCGACCCGCATCGTCGCTTCGGCCATCGAGGCAGCCACCCGCGCCGGAGATGACATACTGCTGGCAGGCGCTACTATGGGCGGCGGCCCATCCTCTGGCGCTGCCCGATCGCATTTGAAGGCCGGACTGAAGGTTTATGCGACGCCGGCTGCCGCTTGCACATTTAATGATGATCTGGCGGAAGTGGCCCGGTCGGGCGTGACCCTGGTCTCCGAGGACGAGGCCCGCCTACTTCAGCAGAAGGCCCGCCGTGTCAGGCACATTGAAACCAGGGATCTCGACCAGGCGGCTGTTGGACGCGCGCTGTCGGCCTTCGGGGTCGACCCCCATTACGACGGCGTGGCTGTGGCGGTACAGGACCACGGCGCGGCGCCAGCAGGAATTAGCGACCGGGTCTTTCGTTTCGATTACATCCGGAGAGTGGTCGAAAGCGACAACCGTCTGGCCGCCTTTGCCTATATGGCAGCCGATGTTCCCTCATTCCTGTCTAGAATGAAGGCCGTGGCCGAAACCATGGACGGAAGCGTTCCATCGCTGGTCATGGATACCGGACCTGCCGCCTGCCTCGGCACACTCGAAGACCGGCGCGTTAGCGAGCACGAGAATAAGCTCCTCATCAACGTCGGCAACATGCATACCCTTGCCACCCATCTTTGCGGCAATCGCATCGTTGGCGTATTCGAGCACCACACAGGCCATCTGTCCATGAACGCCCTCGAAGGTTACATCTCGAGGCTGCTGGCCGGGACCATCACCTACGAAGAGGTTTACGAGGACCACGGGCATGGCGCCTATCTGGCGCCAGCCAGCGAGCGCGCCTGCTTGAAGGGCGCTCCGTTCATCGCCGCCACCGGCCCCCATCGGGTCAAGCTATCTCGATCATCTTTAACTACTTATCTCGCCGTTCCCCATGGCGACATGATGCTGGCCGGCTGTTTCGGCCTCGTCCGGGCCTTTGGGGAACGGCAGGTTAACTGGCGTGAGGAGATCGAAACTGCCCTCGGCAGTTGACCGCACCATGCGAGCGTGGTATACTCTTGTCTTGGAGGGATGTCCGAGTGGTTGATGGTGACTGTCTTGAAAACAGTTGAGCGAATAGCTCCGGGGGTTCGAATCCCTCTCCCTCCGCCACGTGTGGGCAACCAATGTTAACTTTTCATGTACTGATATGATGTGGCCTTCTTTCCGGGCCCTCACCGACTGGCTGAAACGTGAAACAGCTTCAAGTTAACACACGGAGTTACCAAGTTGGATGACCGCTTGAGACCGAAACAGTCCACCCCAATCTAGCGGCAACGGCGATCATCATGAGTCCGAAGTTGCCGAGAATCACGGCTGCAGAGTTGGTGAAGGCGCTGAAGCGCGAGGGTTGGTTTGAGAGTCGGCAGAGCGGATCTCACCTCATCCTGAGACACCTGGATAGAACCGGGCATGTTGCTGTACCAATGCATGCTGGTAAGACGGTTGCGGTTGGACTCTTGTCCAGCATCCTCAGTGATGCCGGCCTGAATGTCAACGACCTTAGGAGGCTTCTATGAAGACTTACAGTTACTTGGTGATTCTGCACCCGGAAGAGGGCCGCTACTGGGTTTCCGTGCCAGCTCTGCCGGGCTGCTATTCGCAAGGGGATACGGTGGATGGAGCGATTGACAACGTCAGAGAAGCCATCACTCTGTGCATTGAGGACCTTGTCGCTCACGGGGAGCCAATCCCGGAGGAGTCAGAACACCCGAAGGCAGTTATTATTGACGTGGCGGCTTGATTAGAGAATACCCATGCAGTATGATCGCTTGGTGACCAACGCTGAGAATGGCATAGTAGGTCTAGTACGGTCGCCTGCTAAGCGGTTACGGCGGCTAAACTCAGAATCAGGTTCGATTGACGGTCCCTCGGCCAGGTAGAGTTGTTCTGATCGGCGCCAAAGTCCATGTTTTCCTCTTCGTTTTGCGGGAGGTAGCCAATGGATAACACTTTCAAAAGGTTCTTCACAATCTTTCTCACGGCACTGTTTGTGCTGGCCGCTACTGGCCTGACGGCCTGCGGCGGTGACTCTGCGAAAGTCTCGGAGCCGACCCCCTCCGACAAAGGTGCTTCCGCGCCTGCCACGGTGATTCCCGCGACTCCGCTTACACTCTTTGTGGGAAATACGGACGGGGCGGGAGTCTTTCTGCGTGGCTCTCCAAACGGCAATGAAAGGATCAAAGCCTGGCCAGAGGGTACGGCGATGACCGTCGTCGGCCAGGAC
>JAUSEJ010000464.1 GCA_030650265.1 Dehalococcoidia bacterium
GATAATAGTACGAGTTTCCCCGGAACCGGGGTATGACCACCTCAACGGCCAGGTAGAGCCAAAGCAGGCCGGTAAGCACGGTAGCCGGGCCGGCGATCCACTTCCTCTGCCTGAAAGCGATGTAGAGCCCCATGGCGACGGTCACGACAGCGACATCCTCTTTGAAGCTCATGGCCAGCGCCATAAGGATCCCCCATCGAGTGTACTCCCTTTTGCTCAGGAAGTGAAAAGCCAGGGCGATGAAAGGCATGGATAGGGCCACAGAATGGAAATCGAAGAGATTGATGTAACCGATAGCCGGCGTCAACAGATAGGCCATGGCCAAGCCAAGGGCTGCCATCCTGCGCCCTAGCGTCTGCTTAGCAATTAGATAGACGGGAATTGCCGTTGAGGCTATGGCCACGGTCTGAACGACAAGCAAGGCGCGGGCGTCAGGAACGATCCAGTAGAGGGGGACCAATAAAAGTAGACCTGGAGAGAAATGAAATCCAAGGTAATTCAACGTGTCGGTAGCCAGTGGCGATTCCGACAAAGAGAACTCGAATAGTCTCCCCCGTGACGAGTTCCAGATAACCTGATCGTATACCCCAAGGTCGAAGGCGTGGGCGCCGAGGGCCATGTGCCGCAGGATCGACAGCGCCGAGAAGATCGCGATGTAAATAGCTATCGCGAGGGCCAACCCGACTATGGGGGCGAGCCTGACAAATCGGGGGTGCGCGCTTCTCAACTTAATCGCCCGCTCGACTAGACCGGAGGGCGCAAAGTAGCCCAGCATTCCGAAGGGAAGCGAGAGAACCAGTATGAGGATGAATCTCAACCATGCCGCCATCAGACTATTCCCACCTTCAAATGAAAGGAAATTGCTGGATATAGCTCACCACGGGAATCCTTTACATCTCCGTGTCTCCGTGCCTCCGTGGTAAACCCCCGCCCGACCTATCTCTATTATTCTCACGGTACAGTGCTCCTCGTATAGAGATATACCGACAGATCGCCAAAGTTCTGCTTGGCAGCTAGCTGAAACCGGCTTGCCAGCCACTCGGCGTTCTCGTTGGCCCTGCCC
>JAUSEJ010000473.1 GCA_030650265.1 Dehalococcoidia bacterium
CCCACGGGGGTCAAGGTCGCCGATGATGAACTCGCCGCAGTGCGGTTGGAACCGGCGGCGTTCCACGGCGAATGGAACTACAGCATCGCACCGCGAACAAGAGCAATTGCTTAAGTTATTTCCTGACGGCGCCTAAGTCTGTTTTGTTTCTGGCGTTTTCTGACGCGGGGATTCACTCTGGCAATGGAGGAGGGCTGGACACTTGTCACTAACTGATGACATAAAGGATTATGCTCTCGACCTGGGCTACTTCGCCGTTGGTGTTACCACGGCCGATCCTTTTCCCGAGTACGCGAAGGAGCTCGAAACGCGATATGAGATGTACAGATGGGCCATCGACACCGGCTACCGGATCGGGCGTTGCGTCGATCCCAAGAACTTCCTTCCCAATGCGAAGTCAATAGTCGTCACCGTCTACGATTATGCGCAACAGGGTTTCCCTCCCGAGCTTGTCGGCAAGATCGGCCGCATGTATCTTTCGCGATCCTTCCTCCCGCCATCCGGTCATATCGGGCGTGTGCGAGTGCAACTGATGCATGAGTTTCTGGAGAAGAACGGCTGTAGTGTGGGGCCGAGACGGGGCGTGATCTCTGGAGTACCGGAGAGGGCGGCCGCGACGAGAGCCGGTCTCACCTGGGTTGGCAACAATACTTTCGCTATTGCCTCCGGACCCGGCTCATTTATCATCCTCAATAGCTTCATTGTCGACGTTGATCTTGAGTACGACTCTCCGCACAAGACAAAAGGATGCCCTGCCGACTGCCGGCGCTGCATCGAGGCGTGCCCGACCGGGGCTATTTTCGAGAAAGGCAAGATCGATCCGCGACGATGTGTCAGTTTCCTCAACTTCGGCACCACGCAGCCAGACACCTGCTACATCCCGACCGAACTCAGGGAAAAGATCGGCACATCAATTCATGGCTGTGACCTGTGTCAGGAAGCTTGCGAGCACAACCAGGCAAGATTGAAGGCGACTCTCCCCGTTGACCCGTACCTGGCCAAGAAGGCCAGGGAATTCGATTTGAACAAGATGCTGAATGCCACCGACGGATACGTCGCCAATGTGCTGAGCCCCATACTGCACAGGTATATCGGGCAGAAGAGTCTTCTACAAAGAAATGCGGCAATTGCTCTGGGGAACATGGGCAACGCCGACGCGATTCCGCACCTTGCCTCGGCGCTTGACGATCCCGAGGAGGTCGTGCGCGGTCACGCCGCCTGGGCGTTGGGCAGGATTGGCGGTAAGAGGGCCAAAGACATCTTGGAGCTGAGATTGATCGGCGAAACTGGTCCGCGGGCTAGACAGGAGATTATTGACGCTATGAATAGATGCCGGTAATAGGACTCCAATGCCACAAAATACTATTGCTTTGGGCCGGCGTTGATGTTATAATTAGGCAATTGGAGCTATTCTGCGAAGGATAGTCCCTGAGTACCTTACAACGCGTAGCGGCGGCAACAACGAACCTTTAATTCAGTTCCGTGAGGCTGGTAAGGAGAGCGTAGTCCTTCCGAGAAGGATGCCACGGTGGGCATCCGCAGGTTCTGCAATCCTGGTTTTAGCAAGCTACCCTCTTACCAGCTTCGGTGAGAGGTTTTTTATTGTGCGAGAAAAGGTGATAATGT
>JAUSEJ010000484.1 GCA_030650265.1 Dehalococcoidia bacterium
TCAGGAGGCTGGACTGCCTGGCTGGAGGCGGGCTACCCGAAAGAGAGTGGCCGAACACAATGAGATCGACGCTGACCGGGGTCTGGACCTGGTTACTAAGCTGGCAGGTCGCGGTGGTTTGCCGCCTCACGCTTGGCGCCATCTTCATCGTCGCCGGCTTGAGCAAGGTTGGCCAGCCGCTCGGACTCTACCGCAGCGTCCTCGACTTTCAAATCCTGCCCGAATTCCTCGCCCAACCATTCGCTCTGACCCTACCGTGGGTGGAGATCATTTGTGGTTCCCTCGTTATAGCAGGACTTCTGCTACCCAGCGCCAGCGCCCTGCTTTCCCTCGTCAACGTCGCCTTCCTCATTGCGATCGGCGTAAGTCTTTCGCGGGGAACGGAAGTTGCCTGTGGCTGCTTCGGCACGCCCGAAGAGCTAAGCTGGGCCATCTTCGCCCGCGACGTAGGCTTTCTGCTGCTCTCGCTTCAGATTCTCGCTGCCAAGACCGGCCCCCTCGGTCTCGACCGGGTTTGGACAGCGCTCCGGCAAAGAGCCAAGTCCGGAGACTATCTTACCGGCGCAGAATAGGTTGAACTGTCGAATGTCGCGGTCTTAACAATCGCAAAAGAATCGCTTCTAGTCAACCGACGACAATCTGCGAAATCCTTCAATCTGTCCTTCAGCCGAAGGACGGTTCAGACTGCTGCGGTTCAGACCGCGTAAGAAGACGGGCGGGAGGAAGATCCCCCCGCCCGAGTCTGCCTGACTTATTGACGTCCTGGAGCCAAACCCCGATTACCGGAGCGTCGCCTTCGGGACGTCGGTTCCCGTCAACTGCTTGTAGGTCTTCTGCAGCAATTGAACCGTGAACGCCGTGTTGTGAATGCCCTTGCTATTGTCGATCTCCACGACCTTGTAGTTCCAAATAGCCGCGCGCTGCGCCTCGGTGCTATTGGTCTTGGTCACGCCTGAGCCCATGACCGCCCCAGTAGCATCCTTTGGCAGCTTGGCAGCTAGTAGGGCTAGTAGGCCCTCAACTTCGTCCTGTATACCCTCGATCTTCCCATTGCCGTCATAGTCGCCCTTGGCAGTGATATTGAACGAGGCTATGTTTCCGTGGCAAGACTTGCAGGCGCCCGTATTCTCTACCGTAATCTTGCCCTTGACGGGATCGTTATACTCGCCCTTCACGTTGAAGCTGTGAC